>CAZMWO010000090.1:0-10352 GCA_964569565.1 uncultured bacterium
AGCGCTTGAGCAGCGCGGCCACATCTTCGAATCTGCCGTTGGCGCGCAACTGCAGCAGTTGCCCGGCGAGGTCTTCTACTGGCGCGAAAGCAACGCCGAAGTCGATTTTGTCTACAGGCATCACGAAAAACTCTACGCAATCGAAGTCAAATCAGGCCGGAGCAAGTCGGCCAAAGGCTTGTCAGTCTTCATTGAACGCTTTCCACAGGCTCGACCGGTCATTCTTACATGTGAGCTTTTTCCGGCTTTCTCAAAAGACCCTCAAGCTTTTCTGAACAAGCTGTAACAATCACTTTGCGAACTTCAGAAATCGCTTTTCAGGCGTAAGGCGATCAGCCATTCTGAGCACAGGCCTTCGCCGGGCGGAACCTCAGGTAAAATCGACTTCTCGAGCGCCTGATCGAGTTTTTCCTGCAGCAGCGACCAGCGCGCGACAAAACGGCCTGAACTGGCCTCATTCAGGCTGCTTTTTTCGGAAGTGGCTCCATAAATCTCTACCAGTTCGCTTATTTCTGCAAAGCCGTGTTCTGCCGCCGTAACCCTGACGTCACCGACGACTTCGCCCGTCAGCAGCAGGTGAATGCCGGTCAGCGCAACCCGGTAGATATAAAGCATCGGCTTTATCGGGAAATTGGCGGCTTTCTCATATTCCTCGCACTTTTTCTGAAAGAAGCCATTGTAATGATGATAGAAACGCCGCGACAGATAATTGTTCTTCAGCTCCTGCAGCTGCCTTAGTTCAGAAGTGTCGAACAGCTGAAACGGCGAGAAAATGCGCTCTAGCATGTTGCCGTTGCCCTTCAGAAGCAGCCGCAAAGCCTGCTCGATCTCGTTGCTGCTGAAATCGCACAGGCAGCCGCGCCAGTCCTGCTCGATGTTGATCGCGGCCTGCGGTCGCGAAAGGCCAACGACTTCGCGCAACGAAGCCGCATGAATGCCCTTGAGGTCGAGGTCGCTGTCTGGCGCCGGAAACCCGTAATAGTGACTGCCTGTTAGCCCGACTAGCAATACCCGGTGGCCGGCAGAGTTCCTGCACACAAATTCGCGGCCGAGTTCAAGCTTTTCGTTTTCGATCATTCAAGCATTCTCCAATAATTTCGCTGCACAGCACGTTCAGCTCTGCTTTGTCTGGCAATTCCGGCAGACGACTGGTCGCTCTGGCCTGCTGAACCTGCTGCTGAGTGCGTTCTGCGTAGTCGATAAGGTCGTCAAACTTCCAGGCGCCCTGTTTGACTGCCAGCAACTCTTCTCGATCGGGGCGTCTGACGATAACTTCGCCGGTCGAGAGAATCTCGAGAGCCATGCGTAGAAGGCGTACCAGATGCAGCGCGTGCTTGGTATCATAACCGAACTTTTCTTCGAGTGCGGCCCTGGCCGGATTGCGTTCCCTTTTCCAGGCTTCGTATTGTTGCCATTCTTTCTGCGCGGCACGGTAGCTTCTTTCGCGGTCGAGCATCAGCAGAAAGTTCGGCGATATTTCTTCGCTGGCGATTTTTCCGCTGTTAAGCAGCGCATCGGCAGCCCCCATCTGATCGCCTGAAATAAGCGGCTTTGCCGGCAGCTCAAATTGCCGGCGTTGAGGCTGTTCGGTCGGTGGTTGCAGCAGCCAGCGCCGGTGCGTCTTGATACGGCGCAATTGTGACAGCGCATATTTGCCGAAGCTGTCGGCAACCCGCAGCGAAAGAAACTTCTCGCGCACAGCCAGCAGCTTCTCTGCCGCCGGCGTGCTGACTCTGATACACGTCTCAGGTGCCCAGAGCATCTCAAGCGCGGTGGGGTTGGCCTCTATGGCCAGTCTGAAGAATTTTCTGATGTCATAAAGCGTGTGATCCTTGTTCAGAATCAGCTGCTCAGGCGCTTCCGAAAAGCCATGATACCAGTCGGCCGGGCCAATGACGATGCCCTTTATATCAATGTCAGAACCCGGCCCGTCGAGGCCAAAAGCCTGACTGCCATGCACCGCTTCGAAAATTATCTCAACTCCCGGCATAATCGTGTGATCTGACATCCATTGTTCTCTGCTGCCTGCATTTCTGAGTTACTGATTATATCGCTTCAACCGCAAATAAACCATCGTTCTGATTCTTCGCAATCTGGCATAATTGCATCCTGCAAAAAACGGGTTTGCTTTTTCGTAAGCTTTTGAGCGAAGCGAATCGCTGGAGCACCCGGCAGCATCTATCCTGATGCTGCCAAGTATCGCTGACCTCCTGTCAGCAAAAAAGCATCCCGTCTGATGGCCGAAGCTTCTGGTTTAACAAAAATCAACGCGCTTTTGTATAAATTCAACTCCTTGAAATAATATAATTTTGAGGAGTCGCACTCCTTGAAATTTGATGATTTTGCGGAAATTTGCGGCGGAAGCTGTCGCCGGGCGGGGGCATGTCGAGTGTTTGTCTTTGCGGCGTCGGTTCTGTTATCATGTTGAACGCCCTCTCTATCCAGCATTACCGGGAAGAGCATTATGACCGTCAGTAACGCCTCCGAAAAGCTCGCAATGATTTCGAATGCTTTCAGATCTGGTAACCCCGCTGATCTCAAACGACTTCTGCCGACCTGCGCCGATCTCGATTCTGATCAGTTTCTGCAGATGTTGCTCTACAAAGGCCTGGCTCACCCTGATTCCAGCGTACAGCAGAAATGTGCCGAAATTCTCAGCAAAAAGCTCAGACAGGTGGCCGATCAGCTTCAGGCTCTGTTGCATCACCCGGTTGATACGATCAGATACTGGGCACTGTTTCTGCTCGGTGTCGGCGGGCAACTGGAACCTGAGCATCTGCTCAAAACTCTTGCCCAGCCTGAAAAAGATGAGATAAAGATGCTGGCGGCAGACCTCGTCGTGCGCCTGAAGATTCCCGGCGGTCTCGAACTGCTGATCGGGCTCATGGAAAACCCGAGCTTCATGCTGCGTCGACACATAAGTGATCTCCTGCTCAAACAGGGTGATCAGCTGCTGCCGGTCATCAAAAATGTTTTTGCCACCGGCAAACTGCACCAGAAATACTGGGGTCTCAAGCTGCTCGTCGATGTCAGCGGGCCGCGCGCTATCAGACAGATTCAGAAATTTCTGCTGGCCAAAGACAAGGTCGTCAGACTTTATGCCATTGCTGCGCTCGAATTCATACCGGGCGAAAAGGCTCTTGGCTTCTTGTTTTCGGCGATGGTCGATCAGTCGCCGCTGATGCGCTATCAGGCAGTCGAAGTGCTTTCGCGCAAAGGCGACGAAGCCCTGCAGAAGGCTATCAAATTGATGAAAAACCGGACTCCCGAACTCAAGGATGAGGTTATTGTCATCATCGGGCGCATTCTCGGGCCACGTGCACTGCGTTTTTTCGCAGCTGACCTCGACAGCGGCGATGCTGACGATCGCTTTTATGCACTAAAAGCTATCGGGCAGGCGCCCGACCGTGCCGGAATCGCCCGCCTGATCGAGGCTTTCAAAGACCCGGTCTGGGTTATCAGAAGCCTCGCCAGCGAACTGCTCGGCCGTCTCGGTTCTGTTGCCACCGATGCGCTGATCGGCGCCCTCGGCGACGACGATTTCGACACCCTGTCATGGGCTGCCAAAACCCTTGGCGCTGGCCATGATTCGAGTTCGGTGCGCAACCTGCTCAATATTTTCGACCACCACCCCGACGACAACGCGCGCATCTGCGCGATCAAAGCGCTGGCACGGCTCGATGTCGAATTTACCGTTGATCTGCTGATTCTCGGCTTTATCCAGCCCAGCATCGCGGTAAGACAGGCTGTCGTCGAGGCGCTTGCCCGAATGACCCGCAGCAAGGTCATCAAGCCTCTGCTGATTTCTCTTTTTGACCGTGACAAGACGATTTCGTTCTGGTGTGAAAAGACCCTGAAAAGCTTGCAATACAAGGCCCTTTCGAGTGTGTTTACAATGCTGGTGACACTCAGCGAGAGCGAAGCCGAAAAGTTCAACAGCTTTCTGCATCAGCTAAAACCTGAACAGATCGAAAAACTGCTGCAGCGAGAACGACTGCAGCTGGCTGATTTCGACCCCGAAGATCAGCCGGAAGAAGAATTCGTCGCCGTCACCCTCAGCGAATACCGTGACCTGCGCGACCTGCTGTTTCAGGTAAAAGAACAGAAAGGCTCAGACCTGCATCTTGTCGTCGGCCTGCCGCCGATGATCAGAATTCATGGCGATCTCACCCGCACCAGTCTGCCGCCGCTGACCGAGGAACGCGCAAACCAGCTTCTACTGCCGATACTGACCGAAGACCAGCGCCGTTTTTTCAGCGAAAGGTTCGAAATCGACTTTTCTTATGAGGTCAAGCATGTCGGGCGCTTCCGTGCCAATGTTTTCCGGCAGCGCGGCGGTGTCAGCGGCGTGTTCAGAATCATACCAACCATCATTCCGACTTTTGAAGAGCTTGGCCTTGACCGCCGCATCTTCGAACCGATCTGCGACCATCGCAACGGTCTGATTCTGGTAACCGGTCCTACCGGTTCTGGCAAATCTACGACCATGGCGGCCATGGTCGATGTCATCAATAAGACCCGCTACGAGCATATTCTGACCATCGAAGACCCGATCGAATTCGTGCATCAGCACAAGCGCTGCAGCGTCAACCAGCGTGAACTCAGCGTTCACACTCTATCATTCTCTGCCGCCCTGCGCTCGGCTCTGCGCGAAGACCCTGACGTTATACTGGTCGGCGAAATGCGCGACCCGGAAACGATCAAGCTCGCGCTGACAGCAGCCGAAACCGGCCATCTCGTGTTTTCGACGCTGCATACCATCAATACTTATGAGAGCATCAACCGCGTCATCGGCGCTTTTCCATCAGATCATCAGGAACAGATCCGCCAGGAGCTGTCTGGCGTTCTGCGTGCCATTATTTCCCAGAAACTCATGCCGCGTGCCGACCACAAGGGCAGGGTGCTTGCCTATGAACTGCTGATCTGCAACACGGCCGTAAAAAATCTGATCAAAGAAGCCAAACTCGAGCAGATCATTTCGATCATGCAGACCAGTCAGGGTGACAACATGCAGACAATGGACCAGTCACTCGCCAACCTGGTTGCAGCCGGCGCCTGCTCACAGGAAGCGGTTTTGCCACATGTGTCTGACAAAAAGGGCTTTGCGGGCCTGATCAAGCCGGAAAAAACCGCAGCCGCTCAGCCGACGGTGGCAACGCGTCCGACAATTCAACCAAGGCCGGTCCGCCCTGGCAGATAGTTTGAAATGCTCAAGCTCACAAAACATGACGGCGAAGGCAACTACGACGCATCTCTTAAGTTGGTATAAGTCTGATTAAAAGTCTTTCGTTGCACCGCAGTTTCCGGGCAAAAAAAAAGCGGAGAGGGCGAGATTTGAACTCGCGGAAGGCAAAGCCCTCAACGGTTTTCGAGACCGCCCCGTTCGACCACTCCGGCACCTCTCCAGTCAGTTCTTTTTTACCTCAGAATTCGACTATTTGCAAGCTTTTCACACAAAAAACAGCAATTCCTGGCCAAAACCGGCCGTCATTATGAGCGCCCTGTTCTTACACCGCACCGGGAATTGCTGTGTGACATCGGTGTTGGCAGAAAGCATGATTCATGCTGCTGTTGAGTGCATCTGGCAGTGTTGGAAATGTTGCTCGAAAGTTTCTCTTGAGCACTATGGTATAATTTCGTATGCAACTGGACCGGCACAGGAGTGTTAAGATGAAAGTTCAAGAGCATAAGTCTTTCAAGCAGATTCTGGTGAACAATGAGGATCAGAGGCGCGCTGCCTGCGAGAGAATACTTAAATACCATGGTATCGAGCAGCCGCTTTCGGAAATCAGAAGGGTATACCAGAACATACTCGACCGGCCGAAGGGAACTCCAAAAAAAGAGCTGATGGCTCTATGGCAGAAGGCGCAGCAGGAGTTGACAAGATATATTGAACGTTATGGCGAAGAGCCTGATTATTCTGCAATGTCGGTGCCGGAGCTCAGCGAATGCCTGTTAGATGCGTGCTATACCTCGGTCGATAACCCTCTGTTTTCCAGAATTGGTGAACTGATCAGGCGTGGTGCTGATGTGAAGGCCTGCGATGATTATGGTAACCAGGCGTTCAGATATCTGGTGGTCAGATTCAATCATAGTCAGCACGACGAGATGGGTAATACCGTTTTCACTCTTGCCCCTGCTGTCACCGAAGATCTTTTGAAAACCTTTCTTGACGCAGGTCTCGATATCAACGCTTCCTGCAATTATGATGGAAAATGCTCTACTTTCTGGATCACCCTGGCCGGCGTGGCGAGCCGCAATATGCTCAGATTAATGCTGGAGCATGGCGCCCGGGTAAACGATCGTGATTCTAATGGCCGCACAGCCCTGATGGAATGTCGGGATGGCCGGGGAGACGCTGAATGTATCGAGTTACTGCTTGAATATGGTGCTGACTCGACGATAAAGGACGCCTCGGCAGACACAGGGCTTCATCAGGCCGTAACCACAAGGGGCAGGGGCGATGATATTGTCATGATGATCAAAGGCGGAGCCGATGTTAACATTCGCAACAGTGAAGGTAATACGCCTCTGCATATATATGCCGGATCCGGTTTCGATGAGGCGATTTTGAACGTGCTGTTCGACTCTGGAGCTGATGTAAACGCCAGGAACAGTGAGGGCGACACTTCTCTGCACCTTGCTGCTGGTCGCTGCGGCAGTTGCGATACCGTAAAAGCCCTGATCGAACATGGGGCAGATGTAAATGCGCTGAATTCTCTTGGCAACACGCCTTTGCATGTCACTTCTCTCAAATGGGATTACGATACTTCAAGCAATGCAGAATGCCTGCTCGAGAATGGAGCGAATCCAAATCTGCGAAATCTTGCCGGCATGACTCCATTGTTGCTTGCTGCCGGCTCTGACCGTTTTCTGGTTGTAAGGGCCCTGATGAATCATGGCGCTGATGCTGGCCTGACAACCACTACCGGGCAGACTGCCTATGATATTGCTATTGAAAACGGGTTTTTGGACTCGGCCAGTGCTATCAATCCAAATGCCAGGGAAGATTTTGACAATTCTTCTGCCGGGAAAAAGGCGAAGCGTGCAGCAGATGAGCTTATCGCACAAATTAAAGTCGGGTATATGCTCGAGAAGGGTGACCGCGAGGGCTATTGGCAGCTTTCATGGGATCCGTCGACTGATCCGCCCAGCTACCGGCTTTATGAAGATGATTTGAGCGGCACTCACACCAGCTGGTTTACATCTGACGACAGGGCCATTGCTATGAGCGCGAGTGGAGCAGGTCTCAGGAAAGATCCGAACAGAGACCCTGCGAAAGAAGCCGAGTTAAAGGCAAAGAAAGGCTTGATTATAGATTCTGCGGCTTTGCTACCCCGCCTTGGCCAATATCAGCAACTTTGCAGTTTTGCGTTACCATTGATCCGTTCCGAAGACGACTTCAAACAGATGATGAGCGCGCTCGCCGCAATGCATGCCCATAAATTCGGCTACAGTGATCGCCATATTGCCATGAAGGCCATGATTCCAGAGGTTTTCGAAATAGCCCGCCGCCACGTTCATTCGCTCGACGACCTTCTGCTGTTGTGTTCCAAAACCCCTGAAATAATCGAAAACCTGCCGGAAGATTCCGAAGACAGCCCGGTAGGCCGGCTCTACTATTACGATCTTGCCACTCTCAAAGCTCGCGGTCTGCTGGCGCTGAACATGTCAGAATTCGTCGGAGCCGAGCCCATAAAAATCGCCGGCAAAGAAGTTGAGCTGAAATAACCATTCTGCCACCACATTCAACATTCCTGGTGGCCTGGTTTTTCGGTTTTGATGTCGCAAATTGCGACATCAAAACTTCTTTTCTGCTGAACATCTGTTAAAGAATGGAGCTGAACGGGATCGAACCGTCGGCCTCGACAATGCGAATGTCGCGCTCTCCCAGCTGAGCTACAGCCCCTTGTGCAGACACGCCGCTACGGAATTTTTGGATATGCATCCTGAACTCCCAATATCAGCAGGTTTGCCATCGCCACTATACCACTTCTTTGTCTTTTCAGCAAAAAAAATCAGAATGATTTTTGGTTCACCGGACAAAGGCTTAGACACTGATTTTTAGCATGCCCCGTAATTTTGCCTGAACGGTCAGACCTTGATGGATGCTGGCTGGTCCGGCGCCGCTTTTGGTAATACCGGGCCGTTGCCATCGCGGCCGGCTTCGTAGACGGGCGAGAGTATTTCGACGCCGGCTTCGGCAAAGACGTCGAGCACGTTGGCGCGCAGGGCCGAATGAATCAGGGGGAGTCGCGCTGCATTGTTGGTGAATGCCTGCAGGCGATAGGCGACTGAGAAATCGCCAAGGTCTCGTTGCAATACATGTGGAGCCGGCTTTTTGCTGACACCTTCGGTCTTTTCAGCCGCAGCCAGCAGCAGGCGATGCACCAGGCGCCAGTCAAGATCGTAGCCCAGTGTCAGATCGACGTTCATGCCGGCGCCTTCTTCTTTTGCCAGTGTCGACAGATTGATGACCGGCTGGCTCAGCACCAGACCGTTGGGCAGGGTAATAACCTGATTCTCAGCCGTTCGCACCCTTGTTACCAGCAGACCGGTTTCGAGAACTATGCCTTCGATCTCACCGATCTTTACGCGGTCGCCCGGCCGGCAGGCGCGCATGTAAATCAGCGCAACCCCGGCAACGACGTTGGCGATTGCTGCTGTCGAGCCAAGAGAAAGCAATACACCAAAAAACACCGATATGCCCCGGAAGGCAGGTGTGTCGAAACCTGGCAGAAACGGCGCTCCCAGCACAACTGCCAGTGCGATCAGCAGAAAGCTTATCAGCTTGTCGGTCGGATTAGCCCAGTCACGATGAAAACCCGGCAGAAAAAAGCGTCCGCGCTCGACCGCGCCCATGACGATATGAACCAGCTTTAGCGCCTGCGAAGTCAGCAGCGCAATCAATATTATTGCTGCCAGACCCGGCAGTGAAGACCAGAGAAAGTAGCCCAGACTGGTGAGATTGTTGAACAGCCAGCGCAGACCTGCTGTTGCCAGCCCACGCGTAGCCGGAAAGAATCCGGTAATCAGAGTGGCATAACAGAAGAAAAGAAACAGCAGAACAAGCGCGCGAACCAGGCGCAGAAGCAGCAGCAGAAAATCAGAAAGCTCTGTCGATGAAAACAGGGTTAAATTGCGGAGTTTCAGCGTAAATTCTTCGCGTTCACCCAGCTTTTTCGTTCTATCGCGCAATTTCCGGAAAATGGCCAGCAGCACGACTGTCAGAACCAGAAAAACCAGTGTTGCGATCAGCGTCTGATCGACCGAAGGGCCGAACCGCGTCAGCTCGATGTTACCGAAACGGCTGTCCCATTGTGAAAACAGGTAAGATATTATTTTGGTGGCGTTATCCATGCTTTTGTTTCCCCAGTGTCTGATGAAGCTGGCCCCACATGAACTGGCAGCTGGCTTTCTTCGCTCATTTTATCTCATATCGGGCAAAATAGCATCTCTGCTGTCCGACGGCTCAGAAGCCGCAAAAAAGCGCCTCTGCAATTCGCAGAGGCGCTTTACAGCTATCTATGGCAGGCTGTTTGTAGACCCGCCGTCTGATCAATTTATTCGGGAATGATGTTGGGCACAGTAACATGACCGGTGCCGTTGCAGAAAGTGCAGCGTTCGCGGCCGGTGCCGTTGCAGGTGTAGCAGATCTTGTAGACCGGGGTGTTGTTCGGGCCGGTGGTGACGATATGACCGGAACCATTGCAGCTGCGGCAGGTCAGATAGCCATGCCCGAAGCAGTGGCTGCAGTTGACCTGCTTGGTGCCAACCCTGAAATTGGCCTGAGATTCAAACGAATAGCGGCCGGTTTCGTCAGACTGTTTAACAGCCCAGGTGTATTTGCCGCCGACCTTGACGTAGCCTTCGTCCATGACGCAGGCATGGTCGTTCAGAATAACGCGCTCCCAGAGAGTGCTGCCATTGTTGCGGTCGAGCAGGCTGATCGCCGAATAGTTGCCGGCGCCGCTCCATGCGAATTTCGGGTAGCTTTCGCCATAAACCTTGAGTCCGGCCGGAGCTGCCAGAACCGGCACGATCGCGGCGGCATCGCCAGCTTTCAGCGTGATGTCGATGTTGCCCTTGGCAAACCACAGAGTGGCTTTGGGCAGGCGAACCTTGACGTAATACCAGGTTTTCGTCAGTTCTTCACGTTCGATAACCAGCTTGCCATCAAGTTTGAGCGTGCGGCCGATAAAGAACTTGCCTTCGGCGGCCCAGTTTTCGGGAAGATCGATGCGGTGCTCGTAGCTTTGCGCGGAGCTGCCAATGCTGAGCGAGTGCGCGAAATTCTTGTTCAGTTCCTGGGCTGACAGGCTGTTGGCGCAACAAACCAGCGCCAACACGAC
>CAZMWO010000091.1:0-10288 GCA_964569565.1 uncultured bacterium
AGCAGCGTCATTGCGAACGGTGAAAGATCTACAGTATTTACAGTTGTCACGTCAGCTTCAACAGTTCGACTTGCCAGTCCTGGTTTTTCAAAGGTAAGAGTAATTCTTTCCGGAGGCAGATTTTCAAATTTGAAATATCCGAAGTCATTGCTCAACACCGTCTGGCCAAGCGCAGTGACTTTGATGCCAGCGATGGCAGCATTGTTTTCAGCAGAAGTTCCGCCTGTAACATTAATTATCCCATGTACGGCTTTTGAGTTTACAGAGAGTGTCAGAGGCGTAGTCAGTTCGAAGGTTGTGCCGATGGTGATGGTGCATTCTGCCGAACCGCGCATGACGCTTTCACCAAATGGTGTAAAGGCAATAATTCTTATTTTGCCGGCAGGAATGCTGTCTAATAAAAACTTTCCTGTAGCATCAGTCTCAACCTTTATGTCAGGATATTGTTCACAGAATACAGTGACACCCTGCAAGGGGCCATTTTGAGCCAGGCTGCCTTTTACTGCGCCAGTATTGGGAAGCGGCACCAGCTTTACCTCGAGCAGCAAAGCGTCTGGGTCAGAAATTTTAATGCTTTTGGTCAGTGGTTCAAAGCCGCTTTTAGCAAACTTAACCTGATATGCAATTGCAATATCTACAAGATTTTCTATGGTAAACGAGCCATCTGCGGCTGATGTAGTTTCTTTGCCCCAGACTGATATTGCGACTCCAGGTATAACTTCTGAGGTTTTACTATTGACCAGTCGGCCGGCCATTACCTGCTTTGCTGCTTTGACTTCTATCGAAGCCGGCAGTTCGCTGGTTTTTGCGGCTTCGACGGTGATTTCGTCTGATCGCATTCTGAACAACTGGCCGTCGGCGGCTTTGTGCTCGGCGATCAGGTTGACCACGCCGGCGGGAACATTTTCTAACAGAAACTTGCCAGCGCTGTCGGCAAGGGTCGAGAGTGTGGGATTCTGTTCGACATAAACTTTAACTTCTTCTGTGCCGGCAGCCTGCGATCGCACGCTGCCGCCGCCGATAGAAATGCTGTTGTTAACAACCTGCCCGCTGATTGAACCTGTTTCAGCCGGCGGTGGCACAAAAGCTCCACCTCCGCCGCCACCTCCGCCACCACAGCCGGTGGCGATAATCGCGACGGTAACAGCCAGCATGACAAATACTCTGAACAGGTTTTTCATCTTCGCAGGTCCTCCAGAATCCTTTTCTTCTGTCGGCGGGAGAGACATGTTCCCGACAACATTCACATAAGCTATTCAGATCGGGTAATATGTCAAACAGATTTGCAGGTTATTGATTCAGCTCGGTTACCGCCTTTGTAATTGCAGATTCCACCGATTTGAGCTAAATTCAGAGAGTAAGATTTTTCAGACTGTGTGAGGTAATTTATGAGTGAAGATGGCGGCCGGTTGCTTTATCGGTCAGAAGGCTCTTTCAAAAGCCTCTGGAATACCTACTGCCTTTTTGATGATCGTATCGAGCTTGAATTCAGGCTTTTCTTTACCAGAATAGTAATCAGACGCAGTGAGTTAGTCAGCATCGATATTTTCAGGCCCCCGGTGTTCAGAACTTCATGGGGAGCGCTGAAACTTGATTTTGCCGATCTTTATCGGCATGTTGGCATTACCCGCAACTGCGGCCGTTTTAAAGAGATACGCTTTACCCCCGAAGACCCGCAGGGGTTCAAAGAAGCCGTTCTGCAATGGGCAAAGACATAACAGGGCTCATTTAATTTTCGGAAGCTTGATAACAGGAATAATGCTTGAATAGCTGTCAGACCAGAGTTCAACGTCTGGCAGATCTGGCGCAAATTCCTTCCAGGTTTTGTTCTTAACCTCTTTGAGACTTTCGATACTCTGGTTTGAGCGCGACATAACTACATAAGTGCATGCTTCGCGTAGAAAATTGTTTTTGTCTTTCAGGTCAAAATAGCCATCATACGCATTAAGAGAGATCAGTCCATTCTTCTGTGCCATTTTTTTCAGCACTGGCTGAAGGTTAAGATAGCGATTGGAAATATGAATTGTCAGTATTCCCTCGGGCTTCAGGCGCTGCATATAGATAAGCAGCGCCTCGTCAGTTATCAGATGCATAGGTATGGCATCTGAAGAAAATGCGTCGAGAATGATAATGTCGTAATAGCCTTCGGGGGCTTCGGCAATTTTGATTCTGCCATCACCACAGATCATGCGGGTTTGCGAGGCGTGATCGTGGACGAACGAGAATATCGGGCTGTCGCCTCCGACCATATCTATGACATCCGGATCGATCTCATAAAAAGTGAACTCGTTGCCAGGTTTGGCATAGGCTGCCAGGCTGCCCACGCCAAGGCCTATGATGCCAACCTTGAGGTCTTCTCTTTGAGCGAACGGCAGCGCAAATATATCTCCTGCCGGGCCTTCTCTATGATAATAAGAAAGCGGAGCATTTCTGCGGTCCGGCGCAAAATCCTGCGCTCCATGGTTGGTGGAACCGTTATAGAGTATTCTTATGCTGCTGTTCGGACGGGTTGTGACAAATTTTTTGCCGAAAAAATTGCGTGTGATGAAGAGAACTTCTGACGAGGTGCCGGTTTCGTAGGCATAAAAGCACAACAACATTGCCAGGACGGCTGCTGCCAGATTGAATCTTCTGATTTTTGGAATGAAAAGCATTGGAATCAGCGCAATGATGATTACCAGAAAGGTGGAAAAGGTATCCTGATAGCGCTTTAACCAGTCAACTACGACTGGATAAATTCCGGTTTCCATATCCATGTAGTGTCTGGTTCCAAGCTTGCGCATAATCAGGGCAAAATCAGTCGATCTGATCGCGATAATGCTGGTTGCCGCGAGAAAGCCTGTCGTCAGCGATACTATTGCAGCCGAAGGAGCCGGATCTGCCACATTGTCGTGCATTTCGCGGTTCAGATAGAGAAATATGCCGGCTGCGACTATCATCAACGGATATTCGGTATAGGATGAAAAAATATACGGTGCAATAAGGGTATTGAACAGACC
The DNA here is from genome assembly GCA_964569565.1 of uncultured bacterium. Lineage (GTDB taxonomy): Bacteria > Muiribacteriota > Ozemobacteria > Ozemobacterales > Ozemobacteraceae > Rifleibacterium. The sequence goes on from CAZMWO010000091.1 coordinate 3,000, forward strand.
GCCCAGCATGCCACCTACTGAAATCCACGTGTAAAATGCGGTCAGGTGCCGCACTGCAGGTTTTGTGCGGGCCAGATAGCTGTGACAATAAAGGCAGATGGCGAAGAGAACTATCAGATGCAGCGGCATTGTAAGCCACAGTCTGTGCCGGAAATCGAGACCGAAAACTACTGTGAAAATGAATATTGACGCGACTGCAAGCCTTTCCAGCAGCCAGAACGGCAGATTTTTAGGTGAAAAGGCTATCACAAATGTTAGCAAAAATACCATCAATGGCAGAATCCAGAGCAATGGCACCGGTGCCAGATCTGTAGTAATGAACAGGGTGCTTCCCATCAGCAGACTTGACGGGATAAAAGCTGCGATAACCCACCTGATGATTGCGCGCTTTTCCAGGCCGACCGGCGCAGCTGCTTCATCAGGAGTCTGCTCAATCAGCTCTGATTTTACCGATCTCCGGCAAAGTATGATCAGTAGAGTAAGTATTACATAGCCGGCGGCCCACAATGTTGTCTGATCTGCCAGATCGACAAAAGGCTCGATCAAAAAGGGGTAGGCAAGCAGCGCAACAAAGCTGCCAGTGTTGCTGGCAGCATAGAGAAAGAAAGGATTGGCAGCTCGATGGTGCCCGGTATGAGCGAACCACAGCTGCAGCATTGGTGACAGAGTCGCCAGGATGAAAAACGGAATCCCGGCCGATTTGAAAAGATTTATCAGCAGCCAGAAGGTGGGATCTTCAGGAATAGCTGAAGAAGAGTCGAATCTTATGGGAAGCAGCAGCAACGCTGCCAGCATCAACCCGATCTGCAGGTTCGTCTGCTTATTAACCCCGAGTTTCTTTTGCGAAAAATGCGTGTAGCTGTAGCCAGCAAGCATGAGCGCCTGAAAAAACAGCATGCAGGCATTCCAGACTGAAGGTGAGCCTCCTGCCAGCGGCAACAGCAGCTTGCCGATAATCGGCTGAACAAGAAAGATCAAAAAGGCTGAGAGAAAAATCGTGGTTGTGTAGAGAATTACCAAATCGCGCCCTCCTGCTGGTTTGTCGGCTCAACGGTTTTAGCACAGAAGGCGCAATAATGCAATTTATCATCCTGAACGCCATGGTGTTCAAAGGAGCAGCACCGGCTGAATTGAGGCAGACGCTTTTTTACTTTCTTCTCATCACTTCAGAATCGGGATAATACTTGAAAAACTGTCTGTCCAGAGCGGAACTTCTGGTAAATCGGCTGGCAGTTCCTGCCAGGTTTTGTTTTTGACTGCTTTGAGAGTTGCGATTGGCGCATCAGATCTGGCCATGACCACATAGGTGCATCTTTCACGAAGATAGTTGGCTGGCTCGGCGGCGTTGAAGGTATGATCTTGCGTGAACAGTGCCTTAAGACTGTTTTTCTCGGCCATATTTTTCAGAACCGGCAGTAAATCCAGATAGCGGTTGGAAATGTGGAGTGCCAGGACTCCTTCGGGTTGCAGGCGTGTCAGATAGATCTGCAGTGCTTCGTTGGTGATGAGATGCATTGGTATTGCGTCTGAAGAAAAGGCGTCGAGAACTATCATGTCATAATAGTTTTCAGGAGCTTCCTGTAACTTTAATCTGCCATCTCCACTTATTATGCGCGTTTGCGAAGCCTGCTCGTAAACGAAAGAGAATATCGGGTTTTCGCCGCTGACCATATCGATAATATCCGGATCGATTTCATAGAAGGTAAACTCGTTGCCGGGTCTGGCATAAGTTGCCAGGCTGCCGACACCAAGCCCGATGATACCAACTTTGAATGCTTCATGTTGCGCAACTGGCAGGGCAAAGATGTCTCCTGCCGGGCCTTCGCGGTGAAAATAGGTTAACGGGATCTGCCTTCGTTGAGGCGCAAAATCCTGGGTACCATGGTTGGTAGAGCCGTGGTAAAGTGTTCTGACACTGGTCTTTGGTATGATGGTAACACTTTTGATTCCGAAAAAATTGCGTGTGATGAAGAGAACTTCTGCTGAGGTGCCGGTTTCGTAGGCATAAAAGCACAACAACATTGCCAGGACGGCTGCTGCCAGATTGAATCTTCTGATTTTTGGAATGAAAAGCATTGGAATCAGCGCAATGATGATTACCAGAAAGGTGGAAAAGGTATCCTGATAGCGCTTTAACCAGTCAACTACGACTGGATAAATTCCGGTTTCCATATCCATGTAGTGTCTGGTTCCAAGCTTGCGCATAATCAGGGCAAAATCAGTCGATCTGATCGCGATAATGCTGGTTGCCGCGAGAAAGCCTGTCGTCAGCGATACTATTGCAGCCGAAGGAGCCGGATCTGCCACATTGTCGTGCATTTCGCGGTTCAGATAGAGAAATATGCCGGCTGCGACTATCATCAACGGATATTCGGTATAGGATGAAAAAATATACGGTGCAATAAGGGTATTGAACAGACCGCCCAGCATGCCACCTACTGAAATCCACGTGTAAAATGCGGTCAGGTGCCGCACTGCAGGTTTTGTGCGGGCCAGATAGCTGTGACAATAAAGGCAGATGGCGAAGAGAACTATCAGATGCAGCGGCATTGTAAGCCACAGTCTGTGCCGGAAATCGAGACCGAAAACTACTGTGAAAATGAATATTGACGCGACTGCAAGCCTTTCCAGCAGCCAGAACGGCAGATTTTTAGGTGAAAAGGCTATCACAAATGTTAGCAAAAATACCATCAATGGCAGAATCCAGAGCAATGGCACCGGTGCCAGATCTGTAGTAATGAACAGGGTGCTTCCCATCAGCAGACTTGACGGGATAAAAGCTGCGATAACCCACCTGATGATTGCGCGCTTTTCCAGGCCGACCGGCGCAGCTGCTTCATCAGGAGTCTGCTCAATCAGCTCTGATTTTACCGATCTCCGGCAAAGTATGATCAGTAGAGTAAGTATTACATAGCCGGCGGCCCACAATGTTGTCTGATCTGCCAGATCGACAAAAGGCTCGATCAAAAAGGGGTAGGCAAGCAGAGCGATGAAACTGCCGGTATTGCTGGCTGCGTATAAAAAAAAGGGGTTGGCCGCGCGACTGTGACCGGTGTGGGCGAACCACAACTGCAGCATTGGTGACAGAGTCGCCAGAATGAAAAACGGAATCCCGGCCGATTTGAAAAGGTTGATCAGCAGCCAGAAGGTAGGATCTTCAGGAATAGCTGAAGAAGAGTCGAACCTTATGGGAAGCAGCAGCAACGCTGCCAGCATCAACCCGATCTGCAGGTTAGTCTGCTTATTAACCCCGAGTTTCTTTTGCGAAAAATGCGTGTAGCTGTAGCCGGCCAGCATGAGCGCCTGAAAAAACAGCATACAGGCATTCCAGACGGAAGGCGAGCCTCCTGCCAGCGGCAACAGCAGCTTGCCGATAATCGGTTGAACAAGAAAGATCAAAAAGGCTGAGAGAAAAATCGTTGCTGTATATAGTATGACCAAAAGGCTGCTCCTTGCTGTCGTGTTGGCTTATCGGTTTTAGCACAGAGGCGGCAATAATGCAAAGTCACAGTTGTTACAGGGCAGCCGGGATTGTCTTAATACTGGCTTTTTATGATTTGTTTTTGGCAAGTTCGATCAGCCGGTTACTGATTTTGAGTGCGCAGAAATCCAGTTGTTTCTCTATCCAGGTCATGGTCTGGGCGCGATAGAAGAAAACATGGGTTTCGTCGTTCTTGTAAAACCACTTTGCAAAGTCGATCTGATCGTCATACAGCATGGTCATGCAGAAAAGTCTGCCTCCTTCGACAAGCAGATTGCACAGGCGGCGAAACTCATCTGCCGGGTGATAGAAGTGTTCGATAACTTCGCAGCACACTATGTAATCGTATTTCTGCAGCAGCAGTTCAGGATTGTTTGCAAAAAACGGGTCGTATTGAACTATTTTGTAGTCTTTCTCATGCAGCAGGCTGGAAATGACCGGGCCTGGCCCGGCGCCGAAATCGAGGCCGCTATGCGCGGGCGAAAAATCTGACAGAACAGCGCTGACAATGGGCTCTACAAACTTCCGATACCCTGGATCGTTGACATCGTTGTTATGGGTTTCATAACGGGCCTTTTCTCTGGCGGCGTTCAGCCTCAACTTAGGCGCCATGAAAATACCGCCACATTCTGGGCAGCCGAAGTATTCTTTTCTGAAAAAGTCCTGGCCGGCTGTGCCGCATAATGGGCATTGCTCGGTTTCTGTATCAACTTGGCCGGTCAAAATGATTCTCCGTTTCAGGTAAATGAGCTCACAGTATGATTTTACTCTGCCGGCAGATAATACAGTTTATTAAATCTCTGTGAAAGGTATGCAAGATATCTTGATTTGATCTGTTTGTTTGCCAGAACCTGCTTTATCGGCGGGAGACTCAGAATTGCTCCTAATACTGCTGCCAGAGCCCGATGATGCCACAAGACGCGATTGTCAAAGATGAAGTTCTGCAGCTTTCCTCTTTCGATGGCCATCAAAACCCGCAAATGAGTGCCATTGACCGGAGTGACCACGCGTTTGTCTCTGGCTTTGAGATCGATGCATTCACGCGCTCGATTTTTAAAACACAGCCCACAGCCAAGGCAGGTTTCAGCATTGATCTGTGCTACTTTGCGCTGTGGATTTTGGGGGTCGTCAGCCTCTACCAGACTGATGCTGGCAACCGGGCAGACACTGACACATCTGCCACAACCGACGCATTCTTCTTTTACAATCTCGGGTAAAAAATTGGTGGTGTGAACCGGGTGCAGAATTGCAAAGCGTTTGGCGGCCAGCAGCGCTTCGCAGCAGCAGCCACAGCAGTTGCAGATAAAGTTTACACTTTCCCTGACATTTTCGCCGAATTGAACCAGATTGTGATCGTATGCCTGTTGCAGAAGATCATGGCACTCTTTTTTGTCGATTCTTCTCGCGTTTCCGTGGCGAATCAGCGAATCGGCGGCGACGTTGAAAGTCATGCAGATGTCCATAGGCGCATTGCAGGCTCGACCGAGATGCATCATTTTGTGGCGACAATAGCACATGCCGACTGCTATTGCCGAAGCGGTGTCAATTACTTCAGTGGCCCTTTCATAGTCGAGAACCATCAGGTTGCTTTTTTGCGACAGAGCCTGCTCGTTGATAAAAACCCGGCCCATTTGCGTCTCGCCTTCGGTGAAAAGCTCTCTGATAAAGTCTTCTTCAACGTTCAAATACTGGAAGAAAAGTTCACTCAATGCCTTTTGATCCATGTCGGGGCGAACCCGCATCAGTGAGAATTCAAAAAAGCCGGCCATGGGCGGGGGAAGCGCGTAGAGGGTGTCTTTGCCATGTGCCATGTCGACGAGCAAGGCTTTGTCAGCGAGACTTTCCAGGATTTCGCGGGCTTTCGCTTCGGTCATTTTCCACATTGAAGCAGCTTTGCGCGCCGTGAAGGGCTTGATGGGCAGAGATGCAACCAGACTGGCTTCCTGCTCCCTGAAAAGGATTTGCAGGATTTTATAAAGCAGCTCGGATTCAGTAGCACCCTGCGGATACAGGTTTATCCGTTCTACCAGTGCCGCAAAACCAGCTTTTACTGTGTGATGAGCCATTGGAGTTTCTTCTTTCCGCGTTCAAAAAACCGCTCAATTCATTCTGTATAAGAGCTCAATGAGTAATGCGCTTTCTGAAGCTCGGCCTGTCAGCCGGGTTGCTTTTCTATAGCCCCATAAGAGTCCGGTGCTTGCCAGAAATCGCCGTTTCATATCGCTTGCTGGCGTGCGCATTGCCACTCTGCTCTGTTTTTGCATTAAGTGCCGTTCGCTGATAATGGTATCACATTCCTTCAGATGACAAAATATTCATTTCTGTTGACTAATTATAACTGACTTTATATATTTCGTTATGTGGCGAAATATGACTTATGTTGTAAGGTGATTGCATGAAAGAAACCCTGAATACCCTGAAAGTTCTGGCTGAAGAGAACCGGTTGCGTATTTTTATAGCTCTGTATGGGCAGGAACTATGCGTCTGCCAGATTGTCGCCCTGCTTGGCCTGGCCGCTTCGACGACTTCAAAGCATCTGGCATTGATGTATCAGGCCGGTATTCTCGACCAGCGCAAAGAAGGCCGCTGGGCGCATTATCAGGTGAGCAGGGAATGGCTTCGCAGCAATACCAGATTTGCAGCCTGGTTGTCGGGTGAACTTGAAAAATCGCCCAGAATGGCAGCCGACAGCAGAAGGCTCGAAGAAATATTTGCTATGCCTCCAGAAAAGCTGTGTCAGCCACAGGACAAGTGTGTTCCCGACAAGCCTGTTCGCAGGCGTGGATGCAAAAAGTGACGAAGAAAAGCGTCTTGTTTTTATGTACCGGAAATTCATGTCGCAGTCAGATGGCCGAGGGTTGGTTGCGCAATCTGCGTGGCGATGAATTCGTGGCCTTTTCGGCCGGAGTCGCCACGCACGGAATGAATCAGTATGCCATACGTGTGATGCAGGAGGTGGGCGTTGATATCTCAGGGCATCGATCGAAGCTCCTAAGCGACTTTGTCGGGCAGGAATTTGATCTGGTTGTCACAGTGTGCAGTAAGGCAAATGAGAGCTGCCCGATTTTTCCAGGTAAAACCAGGGTCATACATGTGCCTTTCGATGACCCGCCGGCACTTGTCGCGGCTCTCAAAGATGAAGAGCAGATTCTCAACTGCTATCGTCGCGTCCGCGACGAAATTGCAGATTTTGTAAAACACATCGAGAAAGCAGGTATTTAAAATGGATTTTAAAGTCATTAAAGACGACGAAATACGTCAGCAGGTAAGTCAGAGATACGCAAAAGTTGCTGCTGTTGGCGGTGGCTGCTGCGGCCCATCTACCGGCTGTTGTGCTGATCCTTTCGGGCACCCGGAGGTGTCTGAAAAGCTTGGTTATTCAGGTGCCGACATCGCGGGAGTGCCAGAAGGCGCCAATATGGGCCTTGGTTGCGGTAATCCACAGGCGATCGCGCAACTCAAACCAGGCGAGACGGTTCTCGATCTCGGCAGCGGCGGCGGGTTTGACTGCTTTCTAGCTGCCCGCCAGGTCGGCGTTGAGGGCAAAGTGATCGGTGTCGATATGACGCCAGAAATGATCAGCAAAGCTCGAAAAAACGCCATAAATGGCGGATTTACCAATGTTGAATTCAGACTGGGTGAAATCGAGCATCTGCCAGTGGCCGACAACAGCGTTGATGTAATCATTTCAAACTGTGTAATCAACCTCTCTCCCGACAAGCCTGCGGTTTTTGCAGAGGCATACAGGGTGCTGCGCCCGCAGGGCCGCATAGCTGTTTCTGATGTGGTAGCGCTCAAACCGTTGCCG
>CAZMWO010000092.1:0-9658 GCA_964569565.1 uncultured bacterium
TGACAATGCCGAAGAAATACTGCGCCTTCTGCAGCTGCCGTATCGGGTTGTCGCACTTGCTACCGGCGATCTCGGCTTCTCTGCCGCAAAGACTTATGACATCGAAGTCTGGCTGCCGTCGCAGAACTGTTATCGCGAGATCAGCTCATGCAGCAACTTTGAAGACTTTCAGGCCCGGCGCGCATCGATCCGCTATAAAGGTGGCGATGCCAAAGCTAAGACTGCTTTTGTGCATACTCTTAACGGTAGCGGCCTGGCAGTTGGCCGAACCTGGGTTGCCATTCTCGAAAATTATCAGGATGAAAACGGCAGAATCTGTATTCCCGAAGCCTTGCGTCCATACATGGGCGGTCTGACCCATCTTGAGTCATAAACAGGTGGAAACGTGACTTTATGCATTTATCGGCATGATGCTGCCCGCAGATATGCAAAGCCTCTGATCTGTCTGCTTGGACTGACGGTCATGCTGTTGTCTGCCGGGTGTTCTGGTGAGTCCGGGCCACCCGTCATTTTCCCGATTCCATATCCAACCGATCTTCGCCTTTCAGGTATCGTCAATCTGGCTGATGTAGCCATACACCAGAAGCTTGGCGGTATCACACCATCTCTTATCGATCTCAGACCTTTTGAGCTGTCGATTCAGGATCAACCCGGCAATACTGCAACGGCAGATGCCGAAGGCCGGTTCGTTCTCGAGCCGATAAGTATCAGAGATCAGGCCGTGATAATTTGCCGGCACAAAGAGCAGCCCAACTTCGTTCTCGAATGGATGGCGGCTGATTCTCAAGGCCTTTACGGCGAAGTCAGCGCCGAAATCACGATCAGATCGACTGCCCGCTCTTTTATCGCGCGCTGCCTGCGTGATCGTTACGGTCGTCGCATCAAACCGGATTCACTCGATGCGCAGCATCTTTCGACCACAGTCGATGCGATTGCTGACGTGCTCGAAAAGCACCCTGAGAAGCTCACGCAAAATCAGCTCGATCAGGTACCCGAGGTTAAAGTGGCTTATACAGCCATGGCTGATTCTCTGCATCAGGGCGCATCCGGTGTTTATCCGAATGAAATGGTGCTGTTGTTCTACATGGCGGGTGATAACAGCCTTGCCACCCAGATTGCCGATAATATCGAAGACATCGCTGCGGCTGGCCTGCCATCTGGCACTCAGATTCTGATTCAGGCTGATTTTCCGATAGATGGCGCTAAACGCATGATGCTCAGCGGTAAAAAACTGGTAGAACTGGCAGCTGTAGGCCATCTTGATGCAAGCTCCGGTGCCGTTCTCGCTGATTTTGTCGCATGGAGTCGCCGGGCTTTTCCCGCCCGCCGCTACGCGCTATTCATCAGTTCGCACGCCGATGCCTGGAAAAACTCCTCTCAGCTCAGGCATTCGCTGATTGTCGATAACAGTTCCGGCAATACCGGCAATCCGATCGAAATCGCCACCTGGCTGGAAGGTGCCTGCACAACTTTTGATGGCTATGCGCGACCGCTCGACCTGCTTGCATTCGATGCCTGCAGTATGGGCTGTATCGAGATCGCCTGGCAGTTTCGCAGATGCGCTGAATTCACGGTGCTCTCGCAGGCATTCGTGCCGGCTCAGGGTTTCCCATACGGCAGGATCATCAAATCACTAAATTCCAGCCAGGTTAACGGCCTTTCTAATCAGCAACTGGGCGATCTCGTCTGCACCGAATACCGAACCCGTTACATCGATGCCGCCGTTAAAACTGCAGCAACGATATCGCTGATAAAAAATGCCGGTTTTGCCGCTTTTATGCCGAAGTTCAACGATTACCTGACACGACTTTATGCTGAAATAGCGCTTTATGGCGTTGTCATGGGCAATCTGCGCGACAGCCTGGTGGTGGTCAGCGAAGAAGGCGACAAGAAATACGTTGTACAAGCTTTCGAACGGGCTGAATATCGAGACCTCAAGAGCCTGATCGTTAAGGCCCGCAATAATATGCCGTTGCTGGCTGATTCGACTGACCACCTTCTTGCTGTATTTGATCAGCTGGTCGTAACCAGCCACACATCTTCATGGTTCTATCCTGAAGCAAACGGTATTTCGATTACTTTTCCCGACAAGGCTTCATACCTTTCTGACTACATTGGCAGTTCGCCTTCCGGTTACTTCTTTCTCGATTTCTGCCAGACCACTTTATGGGATGAAATCATGACCGCAATCAATACCCTGTAGTTTCTGCCGCCAACTTCCTTGACACGCCCGCGAGAACACGATTATAATGACGCGATATTGATGATGTAATATCAAGTAAGGAGACTGACGCATGCGCAGCCCGATCCACAGAGAAGGCTTCTTTATCGGTGGCTCTCTGTTCGTTCTCGGTTTGTTATCATCTGTAGTTTCACGCTGGTTGAGCCGTCTGTTTTATCTGGCGACAGCCTTTACTCTATATTTTTTCCGCGACCCCGAACGCGATATCCCTCAGGGCGACAGTCTGATCGTCTCTCCCGCCGACGGCAAAATAGTCGGTATCGATTCTGTCGAACATGTTCCATTTATCGATGGCCCGGCTAAACGTGTCAGTGTTTTTCTTTCGGTTTTCGATGTGCATATCAATCGGGCCCCGATAAAAGGCAAGGTTGCCTATCGTCACTATACGCCAGGCGAGTTTTTGCCAGCCTTTGAGCCCAAGGCTTCTGTCGACAACGAGCAGAACGCCATCGGAATAGAAGGTTCGGAAGGCTACCGCGTACTGGTTAAGCAGATTGCCGGCCTGATTGCGCGCCGCATTCTCTGCTGGAAAAATCCTGGTAATGCGGTAGAAGCCGGTGAGCGCTTCGGTCTCATCAGATTCGGTTCGCGCACCGAGATCTATCTGCCTCTCGATGCAAGAATCGAAGTCCGGCTTGGTCAGCGCGTTTATGGTGGCAGCAGCATCATCGCGCGTCGGTCATAAACATGCAGGAAAAAGACGAAGCCAGCATAAATCAGCCTGTTATAGAGTCAGAAGCACAACCTGAAACTGCCGACAAGCCCCGACGCCGCTTCAACAGCAAGCATCTTTCGATATTGCCCAATGCTTGCACTTCGATGAATCTTTTCTGTGGCTATTTGTCGATAGTCATGACTTCGCAGGGCGAATTTCTTGCTGCCGGCTGGCTTATTCTTCTTGCCAATATATTTGATATTCTCGACGGCCGTCTTGCCAGACTGACCTCGGTTGAGTCACGCTTTGGCGCTGAACTCGATTCTCTTGCCGATCTTGTCAGCTTCGGCGTCTCACCGGCCTTTCTTGTCTATACCAGATATCTCGAGCACGACCGCATTTTTGGTCTGGTCATCTCGAGCGTTTTCGTTATATGCGGTGCGCTCAGACTCGCGCGCTTCAACGTGACACCGCATTCAAAACAGGATGTTTTCATTGGCCTGCCTATCCCGGCCGGCGCCGGCATTCTGGCTACAATGACCATTTTTGAGCTGCAATTTTTTAATTTCCTGCGCATTCCCGCTATTGTCATACCTTTTGTGGTAGCCATCACATCTTTTCTGATGGTCAGCACAATCGAGTATCCCGCGATGAAAAAGACGCCGCAGACCAGCGGAAAGCGCAAGTTCTTCGTCGCGTTGCTGCTGCTGGCACTTGTCGTCAATCCGCCGATGACCCTGTTTTTTCTGACCTGGGGATTTGCGCTTTATGGATTGACTTTCAGTCTGCTGCGCAACATACTCAGCCTGCTGCGCCGCTTCAAAAAGAAACCCCAGCCTGAATCTTCTGAATAAGATCATCAGACCGGGGCTCAATCAATCGTTAGTTTACTTTGGCGCTGACTATTTCGACGTTGTCTATCATTGGCAGGCCGTTTTCATCGCTTCGCACAAAGCCGCGGATGTGTAGAATCGTTCCCTTCGGGTAAAGCTTTGGCATTCTGCCTATCTTTATCGCACCAGTCGGGTCAGCAAGCAGGTAAAGGCGGTCGCCTTTTACGCCGTAACCCTTGGCAAGAACGCCGAGAAGACCGACGTGCTGCCCCTGCATTTCAAGAGGCGAAAACAGAATTTGAGCCACAGAGACCATTTTTTCGATATTTGATTTGATCGCCTTCAACTGCTTTACTTCAAGGTAGGGCAGGCCATTGGCGATTTTAACAGTTGCAAGAAGCGAAAGCGGTCGCCAGAAGGTTTCCGGGGCTCCGGTCTCAGGATCCTGCGGTATTGTGCCTGTGCAATAGATGGCGCGATTGCCTTCGTCGCAGAGCACCCAGTCTGAACGGCTGACAGGAGGGCTGCCTGGAGCATTTTTCCAACCTGAATAGTGGCCGTTAACCGAGACAAATTTGCCTGAAAAGGCTGCTGGATTGTCGATAATCTCGGCGATAGGCGTAATCAGCTCTTCGGCAGAAGCCGGGCCTGTAGAGGCCAACATAATGATGATGGCGAGAATACATTTGAAAAACCTGCTTTTATTCATTGTCAAGGTCTCCCAGTTCTGCGTATTTGGCTTTGATTTCTTCGGCCAGCGTTGAAAGTTCTTCAATGTGCTTCTGGCCAAGCATTTTGATTGTACTGATCGAAAAATGTGAGTCTCCGAACATAAGTCCTGCATTTCTCTGGACAAACTGCAGGTCTTCAAGAACTTCCTCGGCGTTACATACGCCGGCAATCGGTGCGCCGGTAGATATGAAGTGTCTGGCTGCCTCGACAAAAACCATCAGGTCATCAAGATAGCCTATATTGGGAACATCATCGGGAATCATATCGCGATCATCCTTGAGGTAGACGAAGGTTCCCGCCAGGATTTCCTTGCGCTCCGCGGTAAGATGTGAGAACGTTGAATATCTTATGAACCGCGTAATATATGTTTTAAGCTTCGATTCAATCTGTTCTTTGAGTTTTGGGCTGTTCAAGATCTGCCTCCCTGAATTGTTTGATTAAAAGGTAACACAACCATGCCTGCAGGTAAATTACTTTCTATGACTGTAAAATTATTGGAACAGATCAGCGGTATTGTGTTACTCTGAGCAGGCCTGATGGGCGAAAAACATCGGAAGGATTTTCATGACAACCCCACAATTCCCACTTCAAGATCAACTTTGCGGGTTCTCAAGAGCTCTTTTTTCGACCTGGCTGTATCATCGTCGTTTCAACATTCTTTTTGATGCCGGCGAGGGGGTCGCTACCAGTCTGTGTAATCGGGTATTCGGCATTCGCAGAATATTTCTGTCGCATGGCCACGCAGACCACATTGCCGGTCTGGTTAACCTGTTGAATATCAGAAATCTTGGCGCCGGCGATCAGACGGCATCTTTAAAGATATACATACCCAGGAACAACAAGCTCATCGAGTTCCTGATGGACTATCTGGCCAGAACCCAGAAGTCGCTGTCATTTGAGCTTGAGTGGGTTCCGGTTGACGAGAATGAAGAAATCATGCTCGAAGATCAGCGCAGCAAGGTTTTTGTGAGAACTTTCCGTACCGAACATTCACAGCGTCAGCTCAGCCTGGGTTATAACATCATTGAAAAGCGGAGAAAGCTCAAGCCTGAATATGAGGGCGTGTCGCAGCGCGAACTGAATCAGATAGTCTGGACCAAAGGCAAAGACGAAATTGCTTCTGAATTTGAAAAGATCATTTTTTCATATGGCGGCGACTCGAGGCCGATAAACCCCGAACATGTGCGGGAAACCCTGTTTTTGTGTCACGAGTGTACCTATCTCAGCAGTGATGACGATGAACGCAATTTTCAGCAGCATTCTTTTCTCGACGAGGTGCTTGAAAATGCCAAACAAGCGGGGGTAGAGACACTGCTTCTTTTTCATACTTCGTTGCGCTATAATCTCGATGAATTGCGCGAAAAAATTAACGCCGCCAGAGACCGTATCAACCCAGGTTGCAAGGTGCTGGTGCTCTGTGGTGACGCTATTATGGATACTGCGAATGAAGGCAGCTGGCGCCGTAAGAAGCGCAGAGAGAAAACAAAAGATAAAAGTCTCGAAGAGAACTCTCTCTCCAGGAGTTAAATATGACTGCAAATGCAAAAATTCTGGTAATCGACGACGAGCATAGTGTCCGCTGGGCCTTCGAAAAGGCTCTGCAAAAGGCCGGCTATCAGGTGGCTCTTGCCGAAAACGGCATCAAAGGCCTTAACCTGTATAAGACCTTTCATCCTGACATCGTGCTTGTTGATATTCGTATGCCTGAAATGGACGGACTCAAGGTTCTTGAGCATATTCGTGAGATCGACCCGGAGGCTCAGGTTATCGTGATGACCGCTTATACTGACATGGAGACCACAATCAGCGCCATGAAACTTGGGGCCTATGACTTTCTCAGCAAGCCCTTCAATATAGATGAATGTCTTCTGCTGATTTCACGCGGTCTTAGCGCCAGAAACGCCGGTCGGACAGCCGAAGTCATTGCTCAGGCACCCAAATCAAGTGGCCTGAAAGGCAACAGTCCCGCCATGCAGGAAGTCTACAAGCTGATCGGCAAGGTCTCTGAAGAAGACGTGACTGTTCTGGTCACCGGTGAGTCCGGATCCGGCAAAGAACTGGTTGCGCAGGCCATCCATTATAATTCGCGGCGCTCGCAAAAGCCTTTCTGGGCGATAAACTGTACAGCAATCAATGAAAGCCTGATGGAATCAGAACTTTTTGGCTATGAAAAAGGCGCCTTTACCGGCGCGTCTGCCGCCAAACCAGGCATGTTCGAGCTTGCCCAGGGCGGCACGATTTTTCTCGATGAAATTGGTGATATGAATCTGGAAATGCAGGCCAAGCTGCTGCGTGTTCTCGAAGAAAGAGAAATCGTCAGGGTTGGCGGCAACAGGCGCATAAGTGTCGATGTGCGAATTATCGCAGCCACCAATAAAGATTTGCGCAAAGCTATCGTTGACGGCCGTTTTCGCGAAGACCTCTACCATCGCATCAAGGTCATCGAAATCAAGCTGCCTTCTTTGCGCGAACGACCCGAAGATATTTCTCTGCTGGCCCGATATTTCTGCTCGATTCTGGCAGCGCAACGCCGCGGAACGCCAAAGACGCTGTCGGAAGAGACGATTGCTGTTCTGGCCGCCTACGCCTGGCCCGGCAATGTCCGCGAATTACGCAATGCGGTAGAACAGTCTTATACGCTGAGCCGCGACCAGATAATTCTGCCTGAGCATCTGCCGGTAGAGGTCCGTCTCGGAGGAAATGTCCGTCTTAGAAGAGATGAAGAAGTTCCAGTCAGCAGTGAGCCGGTCGTGGCAGCAGTTCAGGAGAGCCTGCTTCCCGTCGCCGAATCTGAAGCGGCAGAGATGGTTGGAGATATAAGACCGGAAACGGCTCCGCATTCCGAAACCCTCGATATCAGCAGCATGGTCAGGTCATTGCTGCGCGAGAGCAAGGCGGGAGAAGCTTATTCATTTGTAATGGAACAGTTCGAGAAAGAATTGCTGCGCCAGAGTCTTGAGATGCATAAGTGGAATCAGGTGCAGAGTGCCTCTCACCTTGGCATTACCCGTAACACTCTGCGGGCAAAGATAGAAAAATACGAACTTTGATAGGGTTGCCTCAATTTTCTGAAATAATTCACATTTGACTGGAATCAATTAGCGTGATAGCATGCCTGCGTGCCTGCGCATATATTTGCCAGGAGTAGGAAATCGTGATTGTATCGCAAATACGAACGGGATGGGCTTATTTGTCAGGCAAGTCTATCAGTCTGGAGGCTTGATATGCCGATCTATGAATTTATCTGCACCGATTGTAAAAAGTCCTTTGACAAACTGTGTTCGCTCAAAGACGACTTGAGCCAGGTCAAATGCGAATTCTGCTCAGGCAGTAATATAAAGAAGAAGATGTCTGCTTTTGCTACCAGCCGCGATGAAAATGATAATGACAGCCATTCTGGCTCGTCCTGCTCTTCATGCTCATCAGGCTCATGTTCAACCTGTGGTCACTGAACCCCCCGGTCAGCCTGAAATGCTGATTGAGGAAATATCATTATAAAGGATGTTTGTATGGCAATTAAAACTATCATCATGGGCGCCGCCGGGCGCGACTTCCACAACTTCAACATGGTTTATCGCAATAACCCTGCTTATGAAGTAGTGGCATTTACTGCAACACAGATTCCTGACATTGATGGCCGTGTTTATCCGGCAGCTCTGGCTGGCAAGGGCTATCCAAAAGGCATCCCGATCGAGCCCGAAGAAAAACTTCTCGGCCTCATCAAAAAGCACAAGGTAGATGAAGTGGTTTTTGCCTACAGCGATGTTCCGCACGAATATGTCATGCACCATGCCAGCAGAGTAATAGCTGCCGGTGCAACCTTTAAGATGCTTGGCTATGACCAGACCGCCATTAAATGCAAAAAGCCAGTTGTCTCCGTTTGTGCTGTCAGAACCGGTTGCGGCAAGTCACAGACGACTCGTGCCGTGGTAAAAGCTCTCAAAGCACAGGGCATGAAGGTTGTTTCAATCAGGCATCCGATGCCCTATGGCGATCTCGAAAAACAGGCCTGCCAGCGCTTTGCAAACTACAAAGATCTCGACAAGCACAAATGCACCATTGAAGAACGCGAAGAATACGAACCGCACATCGACATGGGCGCTGTTATTTATTCAGGCGTTGATTACGAAGAAATCGCTCGCAACGCCGAGAAAGAAGCCGACGTAATCATCTGGGACGGTGGTAACAACGATCTGCCGTTCTTCGAATCTGATCTCAAGATCGTAGTGGTAGACCCGCATCGCCCCGGCCATGAAATCGCCTATCACCCCGGCGAAGCCAATATTTATACTGCTGATGTGGTTGTTATCAACAAAATCGATTCAGCCTATCCTGAAAATGTTAATGAAGTGCGTGAAAACGTTATGTTCATGAACCCGACCTGCCGCATCGTAGAAGCTGCCAGCCCGATTTTCGTCGATGGCTGGGAAAAGATAAGAGGCAAGAGGGTCGTCGTTGTTGAAGACGGTCCGACACTGACCCACGGCGAAATGACAATTGGTGCTGGTATCGTCGCCGCTCTCCGTTATGGCGCCGGTGAAATTGTTGATCCCAAGCCTTTCTTCAAGGGCTCAATTCTTGACGCTCTCAGGAAATACCCTCATATCGGCGATCTGGTTCCGGCTCTTGGTTATGGCGACAAGCAGGTGTCAGACCTCGAAAAGACTCTCAATGCCTGTGACTGCGATGTCATCGTCTCTGCAACGCCGATCGATCTGACTCGCGTTGTCAAGGT
The DNA here is from genome assembly GCA_964569565.1 of uncultured bacterium. Taxonomy (GTDB): domain Bacteria; phylum Muiribacteriota; class Ozemobacteria; order Ozemobacterales; family Ozemobacteraceae; genus Rifleibacterium. Next base: position 9,198 of record CAZMWO010000092.1, read on the forward strand.
TAAAAAGCCCTGTCTGCGCGTCGGCTATGAATTGCAGGAAATTGGAAACCCGACAATTGCTGATCTGGTAGGTGAATTCCTCAAGAAGATTGGTAAAAAACCCGCTAAGAAGTAATTGTTGTTGATCTGAACGACATCAGCCGGGATCACTGATTCCGGCTGATGTTTTTTTAGTCTGTTCGAATTTGCCAACAGCCGGTTTATGTGATAGACTCCATGCAGATTGCCCAGAGTTAAGGAGATTCATAAAATTATGCGCAAAACGGTATTCTATCTGCTTCTTGTCAGTATTATTGCCGCACCAGGCTTCTATCCGGTTTTTGCCGCCGACAGCAAGATTCCCACCAGTATGGTAACCATTGGTGAGGGTGAAGAGTTGCTCGAGCCTGAAGTTGAACTTAAAATTGGTGATAAAGCTCCCGAATTTTGGGATCCTTCAGGTTCTCAATATCGTAGCCTAC
>CAZMWO010000092.1:9668-10254 GCA_964569565.1 uncultured bacterium
CATCAGGCTCGAAAAAGCGAAAAGGAGATATGTAAAATGGAGCATCTCAAAGACTATCTGGGTAAGCCCATAATTCTTTTCTTTATTCAGAGCGCCTGTTATTCATGCCTCCAGGAAGCCAAAGCCCTGCAGGAACTCAAGGCGAGTTATGGCGATAAGGTGAATGTGATTGCTGTTGGTGTCGATCTGCTTGGAAAGCCGATGTTGGTCTCATGGGCAGCTCATAACAATATCAATTACCCGGTTCTTCTCGACCCGATTTTTTCTGTTCCTGAAAAATACGGTTTTTCTTTCACTCCAAGCTCCGTCATCATCGATAAAGATGGGCTGGTTGCTTTTATCCACGCCGGATTCAGGCCTGCTGACATCAATCTTATCGAAGGCAAGGTCAAGGAACTGCTTGGTAACTGACAGTCTGCAAAATTGCATCTGATATTCAGCAGGGCAGCCTTAAAACGGCTGCCCTGCTTTATGTACGCATATCGCACGCCGGTTTACTGAACAAGGCAGTTTCGTCGGCAAACCGGCTGCAAAAAAATAAAAAATCTTGTTGACTTGGTAACGGGTTTTTGGTAAGATGAACTTC
>CAZMWO010000093.1:0-10202 GCA_964569565.1 uncultured bacterium
CAAATGTGTTATTTTCTTTGAGCCACAATAAATGGCGAAGGGGCGTAGCCAAGCGGTAAGGCACCTGCCTTTGGAGCAGGCATTTCGTAGGTTCGAATCCTCCCGCCCCTGATCCAAAGCCCGCCTTCTGGCGGGCTTTCATGGTTTTTCAGATATGCTAAAAATTTTACCAGCGTTTATCACAACTTTTCAGCTGATGATGAACCGCCGACAGGAACATTGTATGCCGCAGACCGTCTATATGGACGGACAAGAGAATTTTTATGGTATTTATGGCCAGAAAGATGTAAATCTATGTATAATAATCGCGAAAAAATTTGCGAGGTAGAATATGACTGCTAAGCTTCAGGCCCTGATTCTGGCCGCAGGCAAAGGCACCCGGATGAAATCGGAGCTGCCGAAGGTTGTACACCCGATTCTGGGCAAGCCGATGGTAGCTTATGTAATCGAAGCGGTTAAATCGGTCGGCTGCGACAAAGTCACCCTGGTAACCGGATACAAGAGCGAACTGGTGCGCAACCTGCTGACAGCAGAACAAGTCGCATTCGTTGAACAAGCACAGCAGCTGGGAACCGGTCACGCCGTTCAGTGCTTTGCCAGAGATATCGCTGCCATGCCGGAGCGCCTGCTCGTCGTCTGCGGCGACACGCCACTTATTTCGACTGCGACTCTGCGCCAGATGATCGAAATGCATAACAGCCAGAAACCGGCAATCACCATGATGACCCTGAATATGGAAAACCCGGGCAATTATGGCCGTATTCTGCGCAAAGACGGTAAGGTATGCGCGATAAGAGAAGCTCGCGACTGCTCTGCAGAAGAACTCGGAGTCAAAGAAGTGAACCTCGCCGTATACCTTTTTGAAGGACGGTTTCTGCAGGACAATATTTTCAAACTGACTGCCGGCAACCAGCAGAAAGAATACTATCTCACCGATCTCGTAGAAATGGCAGTAAAACAGGGGTTGCCGGTCATCAGCTGCATCGAGAAGGATGAGTCATCGACGCTGGGCATCAACAGCCGCCAGCATCTTGCAGAAGTCAGCGCCATACTGCAGCAGCAGATACTTGACCGGCTTATGAGCGCAGGAGTCACCATTACAAGTCCGCAGAACACTTTTATCGGGCCAGATGTCAGTATCGCTCCCGACACGGTGGTTCATCCGGGCACCATGATTTCCGGTCGCTGCAGTATAGGCAGGGACTGCGTAATCGGGCCAAACTGCCAGATCAGCGATGCCAGCATTGGCAACGGATGCATTCTGGAAGCCTGCATGGTCAAAGGCACAAGTGTTGCCGACAACAGCAGAATCGAACCGTTTTCCTTGATAGAAGGTTAATTCATGAACACAGGGAGCAGTCATGCATACTAATTCACGGGTAAAAATTTTCTCGGGTGACAGCAATCGCGAACTTTTTTCTGAAGTCTGCCGGTTTCTTATGATTCCCGAAGGAAACGTATTTCATACCAACTTTGCCGATGGTGAGCTCTATTGCCGCATAGAAGAGTCAGTGCGCGGCTGCGACACCTTTATCATTCAGCCAACCAGTACACCCGTCAACGAAAACCTGATGAAGCTCCTGATCACCATGGATGCGCTAAGACGGGCGTCAGCAGCAAGCGTGACTGCAGTAGTTCCATATTTTGGCTATTCGCGCCAGGAAAAGAAGACCACCGGCCGCGAACCCGTCACCGCCAAGCTCGTCGCCAACATAATTACTATTGCCGGAGCCAATCGCATGATGACGGTCGATATGCATGACCCCGCTCTGCAGGGCTTTTTCGATATTCCGGTCGACCACCTTTCGGCAGTGCGTCTTCTTTCTGAACATATACTGAAGCGTGACCTGACCGACCATGTCGTTGTATCACCAGATACGGGCGGGGTTTTGCGAGCACGCACCTTTGGTAAAAAGCTTGAGCTGCCCATGGCAATCATCGATAAACGCCGGCCAGAAAAGAACCGGGCCGTAGTAATGAATGTAATCGGCGATGTCGAAGGCAAGCACTGTATTATCATCGACGACATCATCGATACTGCGGGAACTCTGGTCAATGTTGCCGAGAGCCTGATCGAAAAGGGTGCAAAATCAGTTATGGCGTGCTGCACCCATGCGCTTCTTTCACCACCGGCTGTCGAGAGAATCGCGAACTCTCCGGTAAGAGAGATCATCTGCACTAATTCGGTAGCGCTCAGCCCCGAAAAAATAGAGAAATGCCGCTTAACAGTTTTGTCTCTGGCTCCGCTCATCGGCGAAACGATCAGACGGATTTTTGAAAGACGCTCTGTCAGTGAGCTGTTCCTATAACGAAGAGGAGACTTGTGCAATGCATTTTTATACGAAGTTGATTCTGGTTCCCGCCTGTGGCGCCATGCTGGCACTCAATCTGGCAGGCTGCGGCGGCAAGAAGAAAAGCAAAAATCCGGTGGCTCCGGTCACCGAAACTGCAGCGGCCGAAGACGGAAAATTCTCGACCTGGGCTGATAACGCCAAAATCAGAGCTGCTATCGAAGCTCAGGACTATGAAACCGCAAAATCGCTTGCATCAGCAAGAATTTCAGAGAGTCCTGACGATGCCCGCGCCCATTTTCTGTTGGGACAGGCGCTGAAAGGCGAAAATAAATACGACCGGGCCCGCAAAAGTTTTGAAACCGCAATCGAACTGGCGCCGGATGACCGAAACTACACCAAAGCCCTGCATGAGTGCCTGGCTCAGATGGTCGATGCCGCCCTCGACAAGAACATGCCCAGCGAAGCGATCGAGCTCGGCAAAATCCTGGTTCAGGCCGGCTATAAACAGGAAGAGACCGAACCCAAACTGGCAAAAGCATATAATAAAACCGCCGAGAAGCTGATCGATACAGAAAACCTGGTCGAAGCCGAATCGATGTTGCGCGAAGCCGTAAATCTGCTGCCCGAACAGCCCGAAACCAGGCTCCTGCTGGCGCGGCTACTGATGCGGGGCGACCGCCTCATGGAAAGCGAAAGAGAACTGCGCGCCCTCACCGAAACGCATGCCGACTTCGTGCCGGGCTTAACTGCCTACGCTGCTCTGCTGCAACGCATGGGCGAACTCCGCAAGGCCGGCGACATGGTAAGCAAAGCGCTCAGACTGGACCCTGAAAACCCTGAAGCAATAGAGCTGAGAGCGTCATTTTCGCGCGATCTGCCGGCCGGCACAACTGCAGCCGGCGAAAGCACAACCAGCATCGAGACTATCAATGCCAGACTGAAAACCCTTGAACGCACCGGTAATCTCAGCGAACAGAAAAAGCTGCTCGAAAACCTGGTCGCACTTTATCCATCTGAAGCGGATGCCCTGTTGAATCTCAGCATGGTCTGCGAAAAACTCGGCATGACAGACGACGCATACAAGTATGCCGAGCGCTATCTCGAAAACAGCCCGGATTCCCTCACAGGAAAACTGCAGCTGGCCAGATGCCTTTATCAGCTTGGCAACAACGATCGAGCAATGAGTCTGATCAATGAAATAGAGCCGTCTTACCCTGATAAACTCGAAATCATGACAGAAAGGGGTCAGGTTCTCGCCCGCAGTGGCAATTTTACTGAAGCCCGCAATGTCTGGCAGCAGGTTCTCACCACGGATCCCGATCATGTGGCCACCCTGTTCAATTTTGCCCAGCTTGAAATGGAATCAGGCAAGCACAAGGAAGCCCAGGAATACTTCGAAAAAGCTATTCGCAAAGAACCTTTTAACCATAAGTATCGCTACTTTGCCGGAATAAACCTTATTCAGAGTGGCCTTAAAGACCAGGCCCACTCGCTGTGGTCTGCATCACGCAACTCGCTCAATCAAGAAGATCCTTACGCTGCAAGGATATTGAGGGCTCTCGGCGAAGAAAACACTCAGAAATCGGCAATCAGCCTGTCTTCTCCACCACCTTCGCTCAGTTCACCTGCAACAACCGAGAATCCGGTTGCTTATGTTCCAAGTGGCGTGATCGAAGAAGCCCCGGCCGACACCGACTATGACCGCGCGCTCGAATATGCCCGCGGCGGTTTTTTCAATGAAGCGATCGAAGCTTTCAGACAGGTGCTGCAAAGAAGCCCGGAGAACTTTAACGCGCTGATGAACCTTGGCAAGGTCTATACAGCGACAGGCAACAATGAAATGGCATGCGCCAACTATCTGAGAGCGCTCAAACTCGATCCGCGCAACATCTTTGCGCTGCGCGCGCTGGCCAATGGTTATTCAGAAATCGGCATGCACAGTCTTGCAGCTGAGATTACCGAGCAGGTACGCCTGGCAAACCCTGACCAGCTCGAAAACTTCCCGAGATATTCCCAGAAAAATCCCAAGAGCAACCCACGCGCCTACGAACCCCTGGCCAAAGCAATGATCAGCGAAGGTCTCTATACCGAAGCACAGGCCGTCGTAAACACCGGCATTGCCCAGCAGGGCGACCTCAACTCGCTATATCTTCTGCAGGGCGATGTATACAAGAGCCAGGGGCAGTATGAATCGGCTCTGGCATCATACAAAACAGCTCTCAGTCGTGAAGCGCAGAACCCGGCGCCCTATATCAGAATGGGTGACCTGTTCATCGCCTCGGGCCAACTTACCAGTGCGGCTGATGAGTATTACAAAGCCCTGAAAGCCGGATTTATCGACCCCGACAGCATGTTCGAGATTGTCGACCGTTTTCGCCAGATCGGTCGTGAAATAGATGCACAAAGAGTTCTTGGCCAGCTCAAGGGCATGAACCTGAACCAGGACCAGTTGAAAAAACTTGACCAGAGGCTGGGCACCAACCATGCTTCAACAACAGAGGAGAAAAAACCATGACCCCGAAAGAAACCACTCTTGAAAGTCTTGACGCGGCCATTGCCGAACTCAAAAAGTCAATCGACAACGTATCAGACGCCGAAGTCAAAAAAGAGCTTGAAAAGACGCTCAAAAACCTTCTGCGCGCACGCGAAAAGATGAACCCGGCCCGTCCGTTTGCCGGACATTATGTAGTGGCGCTGCCGTTCGTTCTGATTTTTGCGCTGGTAGGCATCTACTACTTTTCGAAGGTTCTCAAAAAGGAGTGCCGCTGAGGTTCGCCTGATCTATGCGCACTTATATTTTCGGCCCGGTGCCGTCACGCCGTCTCGGAATTTCGCTGGGCGTCGATCTGACGCCGACCAAGACCTGTTCGTTTGACTGTCTTTACTGCCAGCTTTCAAAAACAAGGTTTCATACCTCAGCACGTTCGCAGTTCTGCGACCCCGACGATGTGCTTTGCGAGCTCAAGGCGGTTCTCGACGAGATCGCCCGCCCCGACTGGATAACCATCTCAGGCACAGGCGAACCGACCCTTCACACCGGCCTTGGCTTCATTCTGGCCGGAATCAAAAAGCTCGACAGCGCACCATCCTGTGTAATAACCAATTCTTCACTCATGTACCTGCCCGAAGTCAGACAGGAACTTATGCTGGCTGACCGCCTGCTGCCAACCATCACGACAGTAAACCAGCGCAGTTTTGAGCGAATACACCGCCCAACCGCAGATCTTCGGCTGGAAAGCATATTAGAGGGCCTGCAGCTCTTTTCACGTGATTATAAAGGCTCTATCGAAGTGGAAGTTTTTGTCTGCCCCGGCATCAATGACTCGGCCGAAGAAATTGCGGGCCTGCGCGAATACCTGCGCAGCCTTCCCAATCTCGAGTCTGTCTATCTCAATACTGCAGTAAGGATGCCTTTGGACAGTGAGGTCGGCACAGCCGATCAGGGACTGCTCAACAGCTTCCGCAGCGCGCTTAATCTGTCGGTTCCGGTAACTACGGCGTTCGAACATAGCTTCATTCCGCCGCGCAGCAGCAGCTGGAACCGGCCGGCGCTTTCTTCTGATATTCTCAAGCTGCTGTTAAGACATCCATGCAGCGAAAAACAGCTGGAACAAGTACTGAGTTCGACTTCCGATAAGATAGCAGCTCTTCTGAAGGAGCTCGCCGGCCAGGGCAAAGTTCGACAGACCAGCAACGGTGACTGGACTCTGGTTGGCTGAGAACGGCAGCTATTCTGCCGGCTTTACCGGTTTGAGCCTGAGAACGATATGCTGGTTGAATTTGATGTTCTTTTTGAGCTCAACCGGCTGAAAGTTCTCGGCAGCTGCCATGACAGTCACTTCTTCGAAGCCGGCAACCGGATACTCGATTTTGAAAAAACCCGTGTCGTCTGTTACTGTCGCAACCTTTTCGCTGGCGACAAAGGCTCTGGGCAACGGCTTTCCCGTGACCGCATTGATAACGCGGCCGCTGAGCCCGGTTGGACGGATTTGCCCGATAACGGTCGCAATCAGTTCAGCCATCACTTCTCTGTCGGTGTAGGCAGAGAGATTGCTTAAACTGTCTGGCATAAAACTCGACATGCTGCCGGTCATGATCTCGACTGGCGAATCCTGATACGCCATGAGTCGCACAAGCTGCCGAACCGCTTCAGAATCTGGTTTTACCTGGCGCAGAAATAGAATAAGCTTTTGCATGTAACCTATGGTTTCAAGATTACGCAAAAATTCGCGGGGAGCGAATCTGATATCTGGATAACCCTTGATAAGACCGCATGAAAGCGTGCGATAAACACTGAAAAGCTGCTCATCGTCAAGATCGGAATACTCAGGCAACATGTCAGGCTGTGCTGCAATCCGACAGCTTTCGAGAACGGTCTCGAACATCTGCGCCAGCTCGAGCCTGGTAAGACGGCCATCAGCAACTTCGAATCTGTAAGCCGGCATAAAGACCAGAATTGAAACCAGAACAAATGTCGTTATCGCCGGCGCCAGCCTTCTTTTGAGGGCAGAGCGACTTATTCGCAGGCGCCGCGTTTTCATTCTCAGAATACGAAGATAAGCTGTCACATAGTTGGCCAGAGTTCGCTTCACTGCAAAAGATCTCCAGAATAAGCATAAATTTTGGGCTTTTCAGAGTCGCGCGGCGAAATGTGACACACCTGCCCACGACGTATCAGATCAAGATCGCAAGCCCTGGCGATATTCCGCATGGCATCTATCGGGCTGTCAGACTGCGCTTCAAGCGTAAATCTGTCGGGCAGGTTTCCCGAAATCTCGATCTGCAAGCCGGCAATTTGAGCCAGTTCGGTAATAACCGGCAACAATTGAGCATCATGCAGACTGATCACGACAGGTGCATATTTTTCTTCAGCCGGGCTGAGAAGGAGCCCTGGTTCGACAGTAGCAGCCGCTGCCATAGCAGTCTTTTCTGCTATTCTGACAATAACGTCGCTGCCGCTGTAACGAATCGAAGCAAGACAACCGGGCCTGAGATACAGACGAACCCTCGCATTGTCATGGTTTTGCGGCAGGGTGGTAACATAACCCAGTCGTAGATCACGCCCGCTGAAAGCCTTGTCAACCAGCTTATCAGCAACAGACGCATCTTTAAAATCGAGAACGAGACATTTGTCTTCTCCAGAATAAGATACTGCAGGTCTATTAACGTGAGTTAGAGAAAAAACTATTCCGGTTTCGCCGTCGAGTTCTTCAACCGCAATGCCGCTGATACCAGAAAATCTGCTGTCGGCACTGACCAGACGCCAGCTCAGAGCGAAAAGCAACACGATCAGATAGAACAGGTATATTCGACGTTTCGTTGTTGTACTGATGTTATTCATTTATATACGCGAGAAGGCATTGTTCAAGCATGAAGTATGCTGACAGACGGGTGTGATCGACTCTATTTTCCGCAGAAAGTCCGCAGGAATCATCGACCAGGCTTTGCAGGCGCAAAAGCATTGCCCGTCCCGTAATTTCATCGTCAGAACCAAACAGGGCTGTGGCAGGAATGACACGACCAAGATGATCGCCAATTCTTTTCAGAGCGTAGTTCCATTCAGCAGCGGCAATTTTTTCAAACGCGGCAAGGCTATTGCCTGTTCGCGGTTTTATGGCCCCGATATTTATCATGTGCCGGCAGATCTGATAGACCGGATGATCTATCGGGATATCCCTGAAGGCGTTATCAGCAGCCATTACACTCCTACTGGCAAGAAGCAGGACAAAGGTAAAAGCACCTGCCAACAGCAGTAGAACCATGGCAAAAAGCAAATATCGGCCAAATCTCATTTTGACTGTCTGCATTTAATATTCATCGGCAAATTCTGCATTCATTCTTATTAAATATATGCGCAAAAATGCCGAAGGAATTTGTCGACTATTCTCCGGCATTATGCTAGAATCGCCTGATTACGGTAACACAGAGAATCTAATAGGGTACACAGGGCCGATGACACCTTTCCGCAAAATATTCTTCATACTGACAGATATAATCTGCATCGCTTTTTCTCTTGTGGCTGCCATCTGGCTCAAATTCGACAATCTCCAGCCGCAACACGTTCAGTATCTGCTGTTCATTATTCCGATTCTTACTCCGGTAGGGCTGGCATGCTTCTGGTTTATGGGACTGTACAACCGCACCCTGCGCTTTACCTCGCTTCCCGATATGGTTGCGGTGTTCACAGCAGTGACGACCTATTCAATGCTCAAGATTGGCTCGATCTATTTTACCCAGAGCTTTGCCAATTTCAGCGCAGTGTTTGTCATCGACTGGATGATCTCGCTCATCCTAATAGGCAGCAGTCGTATCGCGCCACGAGTCGCCCTGAGTATGCTGGAAGCGAGCCCTTTTCGTGGCTGGCTTTTTAATAAAACTTCGCAAAAGGCCAAGCGCGTTCTCATTATTGGCGCCGGCCAGGCTGGCGAGAGCATTCTGCGGGAAATCAGACGAAATGTAAATCTGCCGATCAATGTTATAGGACTGATTGACGACAGCATCAAAAAACATAACCAGATTATTCACGGCGTTCAGGTTCTTGGCGGCAGTGAAAAAATCGCCAGCATGGTCAAAGAGCACAGTGTCGATGAAATAATAATCGCGATTCCGTCGGCCTCGGGTCATGAACTCAGGCGCATCATCAAGCTCTGCCAGGATACCCGGGTGAGATTCAAAACCCTGCCCGGGCTGCAGGATATTATCGCCGGCAAACTGGTCAGCCTCCAGCTGAGAGACATCGCCATCGAAGATCTTCTGCGCCGGCCGCCGGCAGAGATAAATCTTGCCGAAATCGCCGCCTATGTGACCAACAAGGTTGTAATGGTTACCGGAGCCGGTGGCAGCATCGGCAGCGAGATCTGCCGACAGATTCTACCGTTTCAGCCGGCGAAATTGATTTTGCTCGGGCACGGCGAAAACAGCATCTTCAAGAGCAACCAGGATCTTCGTGCTGACGGGAACCTCGGCAACATAGTCCTGATCCCGGTAATTGCCGATATCCAGGACCGTGAAAAAATCGCCAGCCTGTTCAATGCTTACCGCCCCGAAATAGTTTTTCATGCAGCAGCTCACAAACACGTGCCGCTCATGGAACTCAACCCTGAAGAAGCCGTGAAAAACAACGTGCTGGGCACCCGCAATCTGGTAGATGCGGCACATAACACAAAGGTTGAAAGATTTGTGATGATCTCGACCGACAAAGCGGTTAACCCCACTTCTATCATGGGTGCCAGCAAACGGGTCGCCGAAAAAATACTCAAGTGCTATGCCCGACGCAGCCAGACAAGATTCGTGGCAGTGCGCTTTGGCAATGTTCTCGGCAGCCGCGGCAGCGTGATTCCCCTCTTCAAGGAACAGATCGAAAAGGGCGGTCCGATAACTATCACGCACCCCAAGATGATCCGCTATTTCATGACCATCCCCGAGGCCAGCAAACTGGTTATTCAGGCCGGCTCCTATGGCAAGGGCGGCGAAGTTTTTATTCTCGACATGGGCGAACCCGTTCGCATTATCGATCTTGCAGAAGATCTCATCAGGCTTTCAGGCCTTGAAGTCGGCAAAGATATCGAAATTAAATTCACCGGCATCAGACCGGGCGAAAAGCTGTATGAAGAGCTTCTCACCGCTTCAGAAGGCATAACTGCCACGCGCAACCGCAAGATTTTTATCGCCCGGCCGGAAGAAGTAGACGAAGCCGCGCTGATGGCTCAGGTCGAGCGGCTTGAAGCGGCCGCCAGAAGTGGCAAAATACGCGCTATTATCAGAGGATTTTCAGAAATTGTGCCTTCATTTGCCCCGAATCGCGATATGATTCATAACGACCGCCAGATTCGCGAAAATCAAAGCCAGGTTCAGCAGCAACCACAGCTACGGGTAATCTGACAATAAAGCTGGCCGGCGGCGCCCAAC
>CAZMWO010000094.1:0-10201 GCA_964569565.1 uncultured bacterium
CTGCTCAGAAAGCTCGGGCTCGTAGACGAGCTTACTGAGATTCTCGGCGTCGAGCTCGCGCGGGCGCGCGAAGGTGTAGCGCCAGGCCATGCGCGAGCCGGGGCGGGCCAATTCGAGCACTTCGCGCATGATGCCGTTGAATACCTCGTTGGTCATCCATTCAAAGATGTTCGAGAGATTGAAACGGTCGTAGCTGCCAGGACCATCCTTTTTAAGCACATCGCCGATGGTGCCCATGAAAATCTCCAGGCGGCCGATATTGGCCTTGAGCTTCGGGTAGTTCTCGCGCAGCAGATAAGGCGCCATGCCCTTTTCATGATAATGCGCGCCTAGCATCAGCAGACACATGAAGTAGTTATCAGGGTTGAAAAAGCGCGTCATACCGCGGGTGCGCTTAACATTGAGATTGCCGGCAAAGTCTTCGAAATCGACCTGGGCAAACGAGTGCGCACCTTTGACCAGACTGAGAACGAAACGATTCAGAAGCAGTCGGTGCAAGGCGTTCCAGCGCTTTTTGTGGAAACTGGCATAAGCTTCTCTCTGCTTTTCGAGATTTTCTGCCTTAAACAGGCTCATCAAATCTTCTTTTGAATACAAAAACCCGAGCAGAGTGCGATAAATCTTGAAGAACTTTTCGACCTTGCCGCACATCATGATGCCGTCGCGGATATGATGCTGGTTTTCATCCCAGAACTGCACGGCATAGGCTGGCATATGCTTTTTGATGCGGTTGTAGAGCTCAACACGGTATTCTGCCGGTTTACCCTGCTTGAACAGAAATGGCGTGCCCATCGATTCGATGAAGTCGTCGTAGTCGAGTTCCATGATTGCGGCGCGCTTGAATTCAAGCATTGCCAGCTGTGCCGGGTTGAGATCGATCGAAATGAGCTTTGCCGGGTCTTCGAGCAGCAGACAGAGAGAGTTGCAACCGCCCGATGTTATAGAAAGCACATTCTGGCCGGGTTTTACTTTGAGCGAGACACGGTTGAGTTCGGGGTCTTCCCAGACATTGCTGTAAACGACTGCGGGTTTCTTGGTCATAACCAAACCTCCAGATTAATTAACGGTTGAATCATCATTCTCAGCGGCAACAGAAGCCAATTTTTCGTCTTCGCCACGAAAATCTTTCGCCAGAAAGCGGCGCAGCAGACAAATCTGCGCCGGTAGAAAGACGAGATCGCAAAGCAGCGCCACAAAGATAGTGAACGAAAGCAGCACGCCGAAATAGAGAATCGACTTGATGCTGGCAAATACCATGAACAGAAAGCCGATGGCATAGATCATCGATGTCGAAAACATCGCCGGCCCGGCTTCTTTGACGCCGTCGATTATCGCTTCGGTGGGCGTCATGTGCGAACGCGACGGATCATAGAACTGATAGAGGCTGTGAATAGTGTCGTCAACCACTATACCAAGAGCAATGGCGGCTATGGTAACCGTGGCGATATCAAGTCTGATACCGGTCAGGCCCATGACGCCAAGCGTCAGCAGAATAGGAAAGACGTTGGGCAATATTACCAGAACCATTGCGCTGAGGCGCCTGAACAGTATGGCTATAGCCCCGAACACAAAGACGAACGCGAGCGCAAAGCTCGAAACCTGGCTCCAGGTAACGTAACTGATAATGCGCGCATAAAGCGGCACGTAACCTCCGAATTTCCAAGTCACTCCGGTGCCATCGAAGTTCTTGTGCAGCACCTGCAGCGCCTTTTCTTCGTAATCACGCAGCACCGCCGCACTCAGCATCGGCACACGCACGGTCAGGCGCGCTTCCGAATAATCGGGGTTATCGGTCATGTAAACCAGGTCGTTATCGGGGTCTGATTCATACTGCATCATCAGCTGGGCGATTTTTTCGTCGCTGTCGGGCACCAGGTAAGTCGCCTCGGTGCCGTCGCTCCAAACCTGGTTCAGCTTCTTGAAAACATCGACGATCGAGGCCGCCTTCTCGACGCCGGGAACGGCTTCGAGATCATCGTGCATCTTCTGCAGGCGCTGCATGAAATCGACAGTGAGAATGCCGTTGCGCTTACCGGTCATCAGCCTGACTTCGAGTGGCAGGTAATTGCCGTAGACCTCTTCGACCTTGTCGCTGTCTACCCTGATCGGGTTCTTCTCGTGCAGAAAGCCCATGGAATAAGTATCGACATGGAGCTGCGTCAGGCCATAGACGCCGAGACCGGCGGCAATGGCGAAAGCCAGCAGAATCTGGCGATAACAGCCGGGAATATGCCTGACCAGCCAGTTGATCTGGTTTTCCATCGGGCGCCTGATCTGAATGTCTTCTTTGAGCTCAGCGCGGCCAAGGATATAGGCCGAGACGATCATCGAAACCAGATATTCGGTCATACTGGCAAAGCCGGCGAACCAGCCGAATGTGCGCAAAACCGACAAGGAGCTCGCGGTAAGCGCGAAAAAGCCGCAGGTGTTGGTCAGCGAAGTGAACAGACAGGGCGAGAGCACTTCGTTGAATACGTGTTCAAGCCCCTCTTCGCGGTTTTTGCGAACGCGCTCGGAATTGAAACAATAGTTGTTGTAGACATAGGCCACGTCAGAGATCGAAAGAATCATCATCAGCGTCGGCAGAACGATGGTGACCATGTTGAAGTTCTGGTCGAACAGACCATAAGCACCAAGGAAACTCAGGCCGCTGAACAGCATGGCGCAAAGTGCCATGAACAGGAATGTCCACGAACGATAGAGCGCAAAAATCAGTATCGCGATGATCACGTAGGCAACCGCGTTGAAAACGCCGCCATCGAGAATGCTCAGGCGGTTGAGCTCGTCATACATTACGCCCATGCCGGCCAGCCGGTATTCGAAGCCCGCGAGTTTCTGCCGCACCGATTCGATAATCAGCGGGCGGCGGCTGTCCATGTCAGGCGTCGCAACCGGTTCGGCAATGATGATCGCCCAGGTCGAACTGGCATTCTGCAGAATCTTGCGTTTGAACGGGTCATCCATGAAGCGGGCCTTGATCCGCTCCGCCGCTTCGGCTGTCTCTACCGGCCCGTCCATCAGGTCTTCGATGATCAGTTCGTCGTTATGAAGGCCGATGTATGGCGACAGGCCGACACTGAGCACACGCCGAAAATTATGAGTATCGTCTTCGATAGCCCGGGAAGCCTTATAGATGGCGGTCAGCATTGCCGGCGAAAACATGCCGTCTTTACGGCAATCGACCATTGCCAGAATAATTTCGTCGTTGCCGTATTTTTCCTTGAACTCACGATAGGCAGCCAGTGTCGGGTCATCTTCGAGAAACCAGAGTTCGAGACTGTTGTCGAGATTGATGTTACGCGCAAAATACAGGCCGCCGACACATGCTATCAGCAGCGCAAAAGCCAGCATGCGGCGATAGCGCACGATGAAGCGCGCTGCCGCGCGAAACTGCTGATCAGCGAAGCGTTTGCGCTGTTGCGGTTGCGTGTTGTTCTGCTGTTCGCTCATGCCCTTGAAATGACCTTGACGATGCCGGTCGTGCCATCGAGTTCAACCACATCGCCGGTCTTGACCTTTTTGGTTACACCGGTGGCGCCAACGACAGCCGGCAAACCGAGTTCTCGCGCCACAATGACCGAATGCGACAGCATGCTGCCACGTTCGATCAGCAGAGCCGAAGCGGTAGCGAAGAGGGGCACCCAGCCCGGATCAGTGCGGGCGGCCACAAGAATTTCACCATTGAGCGACATATCGTCGCTCGGGTTGAGAATGACCTTGACCTTGCCGGTAACTTTGCCTGAACAGCCACCAATTCCTCTAATGATGTCAGGATCGTCGTCTTCGACATTGGTCGGCAGCATGCCACGGGTCAGGTCGTTGCAGTAAGTGATACCGGTAGTTTCAATGCGATCGGGCAGCTCGTCCATGGCGCGATATTCATCGAATTCAGCGCGACGCAGAGCTGCGAGTTCGCGCAGCTTCTGACTGCGGGCAGTGCCGCTGACGTATTCGAGGGTTTCCTGCATGGTCAGATAGAAGATATCATCGACCTTGTCAAGCACGCCGCGCTCGACGAAACGCAGACCAAAAGCCTTGTATATGCGGCTCATCAGGCCATACATGCGGGTTCTGGCGAAACGCTGGTATTCGCGCACCGCCATCGCCTTCTTGGCCCAGTTGGCGACGAACATCAGCACATCGATCTTCTTGATCAGACCAAAGATCTTCTGGTCGCCAAGCACTTCGCGAACCTTGCGTTCGGCGACTTCGCGCACCTGCCGCTCTTTGTCGCCGATATCTTCTTCAACCGGCATCGGCGCGGCCGCATAGTTCTTGATCATGTCGAAAAGGAATTCGGGGCGCTCATTCATCGATGGTTCTTCGAGCTTTAGCTCACACATGGCGCGATAACCGAACTTTTCGAGGTATTCGGCAATCTGGCTGCCCAGCTGTTGGTGCCCGGCCGGCCGATCGGTGCCCGGTACCGGAATGAACATATCTTTGAGTTCGGCCGCGGGCCTGGTTTTGAACAGCTCTTTAAGCTCGCTGTCGGCTGCGACGAAACGCGCGATTTTCTGGATATTGCGCAGTGGCAGCGTACTTTCGACGTTGCCCTGGCCGGCCAGCAGATCGTTCTTGAGCGCAGGGTCGGCGTTGAGATCCCATTTTTTCATGAGCGCGTCAAGCACGCCGTAAAAGATCATCGCCATGAAATCGTTGATAATCGGAGCTTTCCAGTGCGCCAGCACGGTGTTGTCGAGCTCGTTGAAAATATCGATAAGCTTGTGTGCCGGAGCCGCGTTGAAATCGAAGTCTTTGTATTTGTTATACATGGTCTGATAAACATCCATAAAGCGCTTCACTTCGGTGTCAGTGCGCCAGAAACGATAGGCAAGATTAGCACCAACCAGCGCCAGACGCGGCAGTTCGACGAAATACTTACTGAAAAAACCGACATTCTTCTGTTTGACTGTCTTGTCGTAGCTGACTTTGACGCCCATCATGCCTTCCATAAAGCGGCTGTTGTAGCTGTAACCCGGCAGCACCGAAATCAGGCGATACCAGTTCTTGAGGTTGTAATAAATGCGGCCGTTCAGGAACCCGAGCATGTTGGCGAACGCGTAATCGTTTTCCTGAATCTCTTCGTCGGGCACCATCAGAACCTGGCAGAACTGCACATAGACGCGGTGATAAGCATATATGGCGAACGAGAAAGTAAGCGGCGTAGTCACGCCTGAGTAGCTTTCGACGATATTTGAGTTATCCCAGATTGTGCTGTAACCTCGCTCAGAGGGAATCGGCCGGTCGATCGTCGTGATCGGGCGGGCCTGCAGAATGCGCACGCGGCCGGCTGAGTCGATCGTCCATTCGATATCCTGCGGAACCTTGTTGTAGCTGCCCTCGATGCGATGGCAGACGGTGGCGATGGCCCGCAGCTGCGCTTCGCTCAGACTCGACTTTTTCGCTTCCTCAGCGGGCACTTCGACAGTCATTGTGCCGTAATTCTTTTCGCGGTCGAAAACCAGCTTTTCGACCTTGTTGGCCAGCTGCTTTTCGACGACCGGGTAGACATCTTTCTTGAGACAGATGAACTGGTCAGAATCGAGTGTTCCGGAAACCAGGCCTTCACCGAGCCCGAAAACAGAGGTAATCAGCATCTCGTCTTCGTAACGCGTCGTCGGATTTACGGTAAAAGTGACACCGGAAGCAACACCATCGATCATTTCCTGAACGACGACGGCCATAGAGACTGTGTCCTGGGCAATTTTGCGCATATTGCGATAGGCAACGGCGCGATCGGAATAAATCGAAGACCAGCAGGTTACCACGGCCTCGCAGATTTCAGCTTCGCTGCGCCTGAACAGGCAGGTATCGAGCATTCCGGCATAGGAAAACTCTTTAGAATCTTCACCCAGCGCAGAAGAGCGCACAGCAACGAAAGTTCCTTCCGGCAGCTGCTTTTTGAGGGAGCTGAACAGGTCGTTTTTGATGCGGTCAGGAATCGGGTGCGACAGCATGCAGTTACGCAGGGCACCGGCTGTTCTGGCGATGCTTTCGGGGGTCGCGCAGTCGATCGCCTTGAGATACTTGTTGAATTCGCCACGAAAGGAACCGATGAATTCGTCGAAACAGTTCTTTTTGAGCACGACAAAGGCTGGCACGTCAGCTCCGGCAGCGGTCAGCTTGAGCAGATTGCCGCCTTTTCCGCCAACCAGTGGCAGAACCTGTTCGAAATTGCGGTTTTCGTTGGTAACAATATACATCCTGTTTCCCCTATCCTTCAGAGTTTGTGCTTTGATTTATCGATAAACCAAGAGATAGACAGCGCCGGCAATCGTTGCCGGGTAAGCCAGCAGATACAAGGTCACGACGCCACGATACAGCTTTGCGTTGGCCAGAACCGGCTTCGCAGCATACATCAGACCTATCATCACGACCAGCAAAGAAACTGCACCGGGAGGGGCAAGCAGTCGCCAGTCGGCTACGGCTGAGAACTTGCTGACAGCCACGTAATAAAACGCGGCATAGGCCAGCGCAATGTTGACCAACAGCAGAAGAACTGCGCCAATTGGCTTGAGTCGGTTCGAATACGACTCGACACCTTCGCGTTCTTCTTCGACCGCAAAGGTTTTGCGGCCGAATTCAAAGACGTTGAAAACGAACCAGTTGCCGAGTGCATAGAGCAGCATGCCGCGGTCGGCGCCGGCAAAATCAGAAAAACAGACGATGCTGTGAATAAGCATGCTGATCATCGCTGCCGAAAAGGTGTGAGTGATCGCGTAGAGTTCAAGTTTCGGGCGCATCCAGTCGCCGACGAAAAATTCCATGCGCATCAGCAGAGTGAAGCAGAGAACCATCATATAAGCAGGCAGCATCGGCCATTGCATGATACCGGCCAACGCGATCTCGATGGCGAGAACCAGCATGGTCATCGCCGAGAACTCGCCGACGCTGATCAGGCCACGTGCCAACGGGCGTTCCGGGTTGTGTTCGCGATCGACGTCATAGTCTTTGACTTCGTCGAACATGCGCATGTGCAGAAAAATCAGCCAGACAATCGCAAAGCCGGCGGCCAGCCGTTTCCAACAAGGCGGCGCGTGTACCCCCGGCTGATACGCGACAAAGGCAACGGCCGCAAAGAAAATAGCGACCATCAGAGTGATGCTGAACGGTTGGTGGCGCTCTTTGAGAAACTGCCACCATCTGCTTACAAAAGCCATGCTGACTCCTTGCAGGTAGAATCTCGCAACAGCTTACCACGCTACCCGTACACAGACAATAGTTTGTTTATTCAGGAACTCCAGCTGAAAATTGCGCCATATAAATATGATTCAGACTGGCTTCAGGCCGCATTATGATTAACAGATTTGCCAGTATGGTATCTGCTGACGCGCCTCTGTTCAAGCAGCTGCATTTTTGTCGATACAGGGGTTCATTGCCGGATTTTTTATTTGCAGCTCTCATTATAGCTTCCGTCTTTCAGACGGATTGTTGTTTATGACATTTCCAGGAAGATTTCATTATGATTTTTTTCGTAACTTACTCTGATCTGGAATGGTAAAATAACCGGTAGCGAATAAGTATCAAGAAAAACTGGCGAGGCATTAACAATGACATACAAGATTTCCAGAACCGCTCAAAAACAGCTGACTGAGCTGAAAAACTCCAAATGTTCCGCTGAAACTTTTGAAGTTATAAAGAATCTGATCGCTGACGGTAATGATTTTGACTGTTACAAAATCAACGTTTTCAGAGTGGCTGAACAGTCTGGAATAAGCAGAGCCGAAGCCATACAGGGATTTTTGTATGCCGCTCGCCTTGGTATTATGGATCTTAACTGGGATATTCATTGTCCTTCATGCAAGGGAATACCGGTGTTTCACAAGCATCTGATGGGTCTGCAGCAAAAGGCACATTGCGCTCTATGCGAAATTGACTGGCAGCTCGATTTTTCTGATCAGGTTGAGGTGACCTTCACGGTTAATCCCAATATTCGCCAGATTGATTATAAATGCTGGAGCGAACTCGATTTTCAGGGAAAAATGCAATTTCTCGATGCCATTCTGGAGCGTGAAAAGCGCAGGTTTACTGTTGGTTGCTGCATCTATGGCGGCAAGACCACTAAGGCTGCCGGCGACTTTCTGCCAGGCGAATACATTTTTCATCTTCCCTCCTATCTAGAAAACTCTGGCACAATAACTGTTCTAGATGAGCTTTCACCTTCTGTACAAAAGGTGAGCCTGACTTTTAACAAAAAAAGTGAGCCAAGTCAGAAGAGTCTGATTCTGAAACAGGGGCGCGTCGAATTCAGCGTAAAAGCCGAGTTTGAAGGCATGAACGGTTTTCTGATACTTCCCCGCAAACCGATACATAATTTTGTCAGCGCATCCTATATAACAGGTCTGCAAGATTTTAAGGATCTCTTTGCCGGTGAATTCTTGCGCGAAGATGTATCGTTTGCGGTTAAAAGCATCACGCTGATGTTTACCGACATAAAAGGCTCTACCGCGATGTACGAACGGCTTGGCGACAGCGCCGCGTATTCCCTGGTGCAAAAGCACTTTGACGTAATGACAGAGATCATAAAAGAGTATAATGGCGGCATTGTTAAAACGATCGGCGATGCTGTTATGGCTTCTTTTTCGGTTAATGCAGAAGCGGTGGCAGCGGCGCTGAAGATTCAGAAAGAGTTCTGGCGCCTCAATCAGGAGAACAAGCTTCAGGATATAGAAGTAAAAATCGGACTGCATCGCGGCCCGGCAATCACTGTAACCAGCAATCGAAGTCTCGACTTTTTCGGCAGAACCGTAAACATTGCCGCCCGCGTTCAGTCGAAAAGCAGCGAGCACGAAATACTGATTTCAGGGGCAGTTTATGAAGACGAAGCTATAAGGCCGCTTCTTAAACGACAAAAATGCAAAATCAAGCATCGCGACGAAGAGTTGAAGGGAATTGCCTCACGCTTTCGAGTTTATTCTGTGCAACAGGCAAAAAACGCGTAGCATAGGCCAAAAACTGCCCTTTGCAGCATTCAAATGACACATCAGACGACAAAATAGTCGCACCTCTAACTTCAGAATGCCCGCCAGCAAAGAATTCATGTCTGGCATGCCGGTTGCTGATAATCAGCTTACCAAGAGATATAGTACCAAGCGACACCGGCCTGGCAGACTTGAATCAGGAAAGGAGGAACCAGATGTTGTCTATTTACATTACCCTGACCATAGCTGGCTTGATAATGATGATCGTTGGCCCGGGCAGTTTCTTTACCGGGTTGACAGCTGTTCTCTGGTTTCTCGGCAAAACCCTCAAGGTTCTGCTCGACATTCTTGACATACTCGAAATCATCATCCAGATCATGAGTCTGCTCGGCTGATTCATCGACAGATCCGGCAAGATTTGATTCTCGTAGCAAAAGGACAACCTGGCGTTTCATTTTGCATGTCAACTGAGATATAAATAGGAAATTTCAGATGCTGGAAATCCTGGTAACAACTCTGATAGTCGCCATAACCGCTCTTGGCAGCCTCTTATCGATATACGGGCTGCCGGAAACTGCCGCGATTTTCAAGCAATGCCTCGATATAACTCTTGATGCAATCACTTGCGGTTTCAGGCATATCAGCGAGAGTATTGGCGGTGGCGAACTTTTAACGCTTCTGCTACTGCTGTTCTGATGGTTATCAGCCTCTTGGGCAGCCTCTATCCTGATGGACACCAGGCGCGACCAACCTGTTATCTGCGTTAATCGGCGTAATCTGCGGAAAAATTTCCTAAAGCTTCAGGCCGCGGCGAGTTTCAACCAGCCTTCTCAATATCTGATATCCGCACACAACACCAAACACTACACGGTGTACACTCAGCCCGAAATATGACTAGACATACTATACTCCCTAAGATATACAAAAGCTCAATGAAAATTACTCAAAACAATGAGATTGCTTCGTCGCTATGCTCCTCGCAATGACAGGTTTAAGCGAAGTTTTCAATACCATTTTATATAGCGTATACTGGTCTGGGATCACCAGCATAACCTTGGTGCAAGGCTATGGCCCAGACAAAACACCTCCGACGAACCAGGATAGCGTTTTAGCCGTATCAGTGACGGTAAAAGGCGGTGTAGCCGTAACTATCGTTTCAAGCGTTGATGCCGCGAACTCTGTCTGGATGGCCCCAGCCGGCACAACGAGTTTCGTTGAATCCGCAACCATCACCAAAGCTGGCGGAACCGCTACTTCGTTCAATGCTCCAACCACCG
>CAZMWO010000095.1:0-10105 GCA_964569565.1 uncultured bacterium
AACCCCTGCAACAGGTACTATAGATCCTCTTGCCAATAGGGTTGATGGTCTTAATACTGTTCCCCAAGCAGGCTTTACCTGGGACAAAGTACCAGCCTCAGATACTATACCGCTTCGTTATTTGCCGCAATTTCTGAATTCAATTCCATTAACAGGCTATAGCAATCATTTGTTTACTTATTCGCGTGATATAGCCAGCCCGACCTTGTATATGATTGCCAATGATTTTACCAATACCAAATTGGGCCGCATACCTCTTTATGGCTCCGTTTTGTACAGCAACATTGCTGGAGTGGCGATTAATACTGTGAATGCTCTGGCGATCTCTCCTGACGGCCATCGCCTTGTGTTGTCGATAGCAGAAGCCAGTAATCAGAGGGTTTCGTTTGTTGATGTTGCGCAACCAGCTACTTCTACATTTGGAACGGTTGTTGGTTCAGTCAGTCTTCCTGCCAAACCCATCTCAGTTGCAACAAGGCCATTCAATAATTACACTATCAGCACCGATACTTATGAAGTGCTGGGAGTAACTATTGGCGATGTTTGTGGTACAAATATCGCTGCGGTAGCAACCGGTGGAATATATATCGTCGGTGGTGGTACGACTGATGATTCTGGTGGTGTTGCAACCAGCAGTGTGTGGAAGTTCAACCCGGTTGATAATTCTGTGACTGATTTGGGTAGTATTCTCGAAAAGCCTGTTCGTAACCACTCTGTGGTTAGTTATGACGGAGAGCTGGTTGTTCTCAACGGTACTGCCGGTGTTGGTGATGCTGACGCGACAGACTGGGTGCAAAAATGGAATCCGACAACCGGCAGTTTTTTCGCTTCTCAAGAAGAACTTGTTGGTGGCACAGGTCGTGTCTGTGTTTCTCCAAAAATGCGTGATTACAATAATAATCCATATCCTTATCAGGTTATAGAGAGTGCCCACAAGGATCATTTTCGTGGATATAAGGCATTTGATCAAAAAAGCCAGGATACATGGCGTTATAATGGTAATGGCAGTGAGTGGGTTACGCTTAATTTTGCCAGTCCTTTGCTTAGCCCGCCGGTCAACCGACTGGTCATAGATAACAAGATCAAAGATTCTGGTGGTAGTAATGACGAGGGGGTTAAAGATTTTAAATTCTGGGGTAGTACGAATAATACTACTTGGACTGATCTGCTTTATGCTGGAACTGTTCCAAAGGGTTCGAAGGGCTATGCTGTTACTTTTTCCAACACTACTCGTTACCAGTATTATAGGTTTGAAATAATGAACAATCATGGATCTAGTTCCCGAACAGGAGTTCGCGAGGTTGAGCTTCAGGTTAACGGTGTTACCAATGTTTTGCCGAGAATGGTGAATGTTAATAATCCGGTTCCGTGTAAGCAGAGTAGTCAAGAAAACACAGATAAAGCTGGTTGGCGCGCCTTCGATCATGATACCTCAAAGCATTGGAGAGCCAACTTCTCGGGCACAGCTGCTTTGGAATGGGTTTCAATTGGCCTGTCTGCTCCAGAAGTTGTTAATCTGGTGAGAATTTATAGCGATGACGATAATGACGCTTTGAGACATTTCTGGTTGTTTGGATGCAACGATAATAATGTTTTCACAAACACAACAACAGCATCGAGTGCAGCCAATCTGGCGGCTGCAGGCTGGACCCAGATATACGAATTAAGTAGCATTGATAGACCTAAAAAAAAGGAGTGGTTCACCTATCCCTTTATTAACAGTGATCCCTATCAATACTATCTACTGGCCGGTTACAGCTTTAACGCCGGCAACAAACTTAGAATTGACGAAATTGAAATGTATAAATCAATTGCGTTGATGGAGATCAAGCCCAAAGGCCAGATGACCAGAACTCAGATAGATGACGTTTCTCAATACTATAACACCATCAAAAGGCATAGAGGCGGTGCTGCGCTTACTCCATACGGCATAATCGTCAGTGGTGGCAAAAATTCTGCTGGAACAACTATTCGTACTACACAGGTTTACTGGCCGCATGCCATCTCTGATATGACAGATCAGGCTACAGGTCTTTATGGTGAGTATTTTGTCTACGATGCTGATTTGACTAACACGCCGAATCGGGCTGCAATTTTCGATGTGTTGACCCCAGTCGCTACAAGAGTAGATCCTACGATTGATTTCGACTACGGGTACGACGCGCCGTTTTCAGTAACCGACGAATACTATGCGACGAGATGGACCGGGTATCTGCTTCCTAAATACACCGAAACTTACACATTTTATGAAATCTCAGATGATGGTTTACGTCTCTGGCTAGATGGTGAATTGATTATCAATAAATGGATGCAAGAAGGTGTTGCAGAATATTCTGGCACAAAATCTCTGCAGGCCGGTACGACGGTTCCGATAGTCGTCGAGTTTTATGAATATGAACACCATGCCGTTACGAAATTATTTTGGGAATCTACATCACAGGCAAAAGAGATCATTCCTGCTGATGCATTTCGTGTAAGTCTGTCTTACGGTAAATACGGTATCTGTCGAGAGCTACCAGATATGCTGGCCAATATGGCCGCCGACCATTGTCTTGTGTATCACAAAGGCTTCCTTTACAGAATTGGTGGTGTTAACTCTTCAAACGCTGTGTTAAACAATGTTGATCGCTTTAACTTTTCGACAAACTCATGGGAAACAGATTTTATTCCAGCTTCCGATGCAACAGCATTCAAGCGAACCAAGGCCGCTGCCTGTTCATTTGGCGATGAAATTTTTGTATTTGGTGGATATGATGGATCGGCAACCACCAATACCGCTGCTGCATGGAATCCGGAAACAGACAAGGTTCGCAGCCTGGCCACCATTCCAAACACAGGTGGTGGTACTTATACGCGCAAAATGAGCGCAGTGCCATACGGCCCTCATATTTACCTGATAGGCGGCGCCAAAGATTCTGGCAGTGCGGCTCGGGGCAGCATTATCAGGTATACGCCATGATATGGCCGCCTTTTATGAAAGACAATTGGATTATTTGTGCCGGTCTGTGAAAAGGAAATGCAATGAGTAGCAATACTATCAAATGTCTAGTATCTGGTAAAACAGGGTTCACTCTGATGGAAATCATGATGGTTATTGCTCTTATCGCAGCTTTTGGCAGTGTGGCGGCTCCGACTTTCAATTCTTACAGGCTTACTGAAGACGCCTTCGGTTTTGTCAACTCAGTAAGAGCAGCTCGTTATGGAGCTCTGGAATCCCAGGTTTATCATAGAGTTCTGATTGTTCCAGCTGAAGAGAAATACCTTGTACAGAAGTATTCTCCTTCTTCTGGCTGGGCACACATCGTTAACGAGACGGCAGTAGACTATTCTGACGCGAACAACACCAACTGGGTTTCTATTCTCGATGACTACGAAGCTTATTTTTCCCCGGGCGTGACCTTTGAAAGCAGTGTGAATCTGTTTTTTATACGACCTGATGGCATGCTGGTAATGGCCCCTTCTTATGATGCTGTATTTGTACCTGATATGATCGCGACTTTTACTTATGCTGAATCGGTTATAACGGTCAACATTTCTGCTATTGGCGTGATGTCTTCGGAGGAATACAATGACTATTGAGACGTCTGCCTTAGTGCGTTTGCGAAGGGCCTTTACGCTGGTCGAAGTTATCGTTGCAATTACGGTCATGGCGCTCATGATGGTAGGTCTGTTGGCTTATGTTCAATCAGGGTCAGAACTCTGGCATCGTGGTCAGAGCACAATCAACCTGCGGGCATACTATCGAATGGTAAGTGAGAGTATCGAGCGCGATCTTAACCAGGCTCTGGCTGTTACAAATACTGTTGGCAGCGTCAATGACAAGATGCGCTACATTGTGCCGGTCAAACAGGGCGCATTGCTGGGTACCGCCACAGTGGAAATTCTTCACGCCGATGGAATTCTCAAGAGGCACTTGATAGAAGTGTCTACCAATTTCAGTATTGTAGGAACGATTTCGGTATCAGATAACCAGATTTCCAGAGCGAGCTATGAGTATGTTCTGGCAAGAAATGTCGCGACATTTTCTGTCACCAGGATATCTTCTTACAGCATGCAGGTTAATCTTGGTTTGCGCAGCGTTTTAGGCGATGATGAAAGTGCATTTGAGACTTCCAAAAACGCGACAATGACTTTTGTCATTCCGTCAGGAAAGTGAGTTTTTATGACTGAACCAGTAGACAACAGGCCTGAAAATTCCGGTGCGATCGGTCTTACCGTTGTAATACTGGTTCTGGGTTTCATGATGTCGATTTCTGCCACTTATGTGATGATGGTACATAGTGAGTTTCAGATTGGCGATGCCATAGACAGCAATGCCAGGGCAAAGGATGCTGCGTTAGCAGGAGTTCATTTCGCAATAGCCCGCCTTCAGGCGACTTCGACAACGTATCTGGTTGAAAATAACAACCCTTCTTTGAGCCGGCGACTGTATTTTGCGAGGTCGGCTCAATCTGCAGATATAGATAAGAGATTCAATGGATTGACTCCGGCGAATTTTACCAATGTGGCAAGCAGTCAGTGGCTGTTTCCTGTTGAATCTTCTACTTCTCTCGGTCTCGGCGAAGAGGCTGAATCTTCGATGTTTAGAATAACTACCTATCCAGCAACCAAAACGGCCTCAATCGATTACAGCAAATACTATGTCAAGTCGCAGGGAATGTATCGCGTAATAGATCCATCAACCCTCGAAGCCATCGCAACCTTCTCGGCACAAATTCTGGCACGTTTGTCAATAGCCACTTCAACCAGGTCTGTGCGCATAGATGTTTATCAATTTATGGAAATCGAGCCTTCAACCAACTCTGCCGACAGCTTCTTTTCTGTTCGAAATGTTATGCCTTGAAATAGTTGTAAGACTCTTCTGTAGCTCAGACTGAGGTTTTCTTCGGCTTTCTTAAGAGCGATTCCATCGGTGAGCAAATCAACTTTTCCGGCTTGTTTCATTAACGAACTCGGAGGCAAGATCGATCTCTGTTTCCAGTATTCCTGAATCTTTCTTTGTGCGAGTCTCTTCTTATTCTTTTCTTTTCAGCGTCTCTTCGCCAGGCTATTCCGATATTCAGCTCAGATCGATGAGGCGCTTTTCAATGGTTTTGCAGAGCAGAGACTTCTGTTTGTCGGTCATCGGAATCTGTTCAAGAAGCTGTTTATGCCTGGCGAATTTCTGCAGCAGACGGTCGAGCATCGATTCAACCGCCGGCTGAGCGATACTGAAGCGTTCGGCAAACCCGATAATGGTTTTGCGGCCGATGTTGTCATCACGACCATCAATTTTAACCGCCATTTTATGGTCACCGTAGATCAGGGTGCAGATAATGTCGTAAGCCGGCGCCATTTCTACCAGGTCGCTGCCGGATCTGACCAGTACGCTGATGTTCTTGCCATGCAGATCGCCATTTCCGAGAAGATAAGAGAAACAGTATTGCTGCAGAAGATTGAAAATCAGAACGGTGGCGGCTGACGAAAGCTCTTTTATGCCAAACGCGATATCGTTAAGTGAAATTCGATATTTGTCGGCGGGATAACGGTCGAGAAATTGACACGCGTCTTCCTGATGGTGCATTAAAAATCGCTTGTTCATCTGGTCATATTCGCGGTCAAAGCGTTCGACAAGCAGGCCGGTGTTACCGGCTCCATCACGCACCAGCTTTGTTGTTGCCGTTGTCAGCCCGCATTTTTTTGCCAGCTGCATGCAGATCTGTTCATTTTCAACCAGATTGGGTTTATCGGCAGGGTTGAGCTTCAGAATATAAGAACGGTTGCTCCTGGCAATATTGACCGGAAAGCTGATCATTGAAGCAGAAATTTTTTCCTGAACTCCGGAGATACTGTCTTCGCCTTTCAAATAGCTGTTTGATGCCAGCAGACGCTCGAAATAACTATAAAAGTTCAGCTGTTTAAGTTTTGGCGAAATTTCTTCTGATTGTGGCCAGCTGTCGTCATCGCCCCCGGAATGTACATCGCCGATGACATGGCGGCCGGCAGCAGCGAAAAGGCTGAAGAGGTCGTCTGCTGAGGTTTTCAGGTTCTCTATGAGAGATTTCAGGCGCAGGCCTTCCGGAAGCAGCCCGGCGAAGAATGGCGGTAAGTTGACACCATTGATTGTAATCGGCTTTGTTGATTTCGTTATGCGTAGTGTAAGCCATGAATAGCGCTGATCTGCCAGGAATCCCGGGGAAAACGCAAAACTGCATCCCTGTTTTGTGCGTATAAGGGTGCCAGAAAGGCTGTCATTACGATATATGGGCAGGTGGGCGGTCTCTTTGGGCGGTTTCACTGTAAAAACTCGCCACTGAGAAAAATCCGGGCCTGCCCGTTGGCGAGAACGAAATGCAGTCCCATCACGCTGATCAGGTCAAGGAGTTTACAGGCCTGGACAGTTGCTTTGCCGTTTTCAATCTGGCAGACAAGATTTACGCTCATGTCTGCCAGTCTGGCGAGCTCAGTCTGGGTCAGCTTCAGAACTTTGCGACGTTGTTTTATCGCCTTGCCGAGGAGCTGCAAAGCTTTCTGGCTATCTATTTTTGTGCTTGTTTTCATAAATTTTCACACGATCGATGTAATAAATCTCAATATACTAGTTATCTTAACTGATATTGTGAAATAATACTACGATCGTAGTAAAAAATATCAAAATAATTGTAACGCGAATGCTATCTTGTTATTAATACAACGATCGTAGTAATTTTAAAAAGTACAGGCTTTCTCAGTGTCTTTGTGCGAGTCTCATTTTCTCGCACAGAGCCGCAAAGGCACAAAGCCGAAGACAAATACAGCTGCAACGCTTAATTATAAAGGTCTTCTTAGTGGCTCTGTGTCTTCGTAAGAGGCTCTTCTATCTTTCTTTTTCTGTGCTTCAGCGTGAGGCTCTTCAGCTCTAAGGCCTTCTTCGTGCCTCTGCGTCTTCGTGCGAGGCTCTTCAGTTATCTTTTTTCTCAAGATGGGCGGCGATCATCTGCCACATCGGCGCGAAGAACGGCTGTTTCTGCAACTCGGGTTCGATGCGTTTGTACACTGCATTTACCGGCATGACGATGCTGCCGGTTTTTTCTTCAAGCAGAGCGGGTTCGCGACCGTATTCGTCTTCGACCTGAACCCAGCTGAAACTGAAACTTCGTTGCAGCAACTCTCCGAACAGGCAGCCGAGGCCGGCAGCAATGTCGTCGGCAGTAAACTCTGATGTTTGCGACGAGGAGCCGGCCCAGAGCACGAATACGCGATCGAGCGCGGCGGCATCGAGGCCGCTTTCCACAGAATAGTGTGTACAGATGGCGCGACCGCGCTCGAGACTGCGCGCCAGCCACTGCCGGTCGGCGTTGCTGAAAGGATGAATCTGTGTCTGCATGATTTTTTGCTTTCCGGGGGGAGAATGTGGTAAATATAATACCAGATATACGGGGCCGCAACTACGCTAAGTTATTGTGCAATTGCAGTAAAAACTTGACACGATGCAGCAAAATGCAATAATATCATGCCGCATGAAGGGAATGAAAGGGAGGCCACCATGGTCGCTGATGAAGATGCAAAAGTAATTCTGGTACTCAACTGCGGAAGTTCGTCGCTCAAATACGATCTGATCAGGATGCCGCATCGGCAGAGTCTTGGTCGCGGTATCGTCGAACGCATCGGCGAAGAAAAGGGAATGCTCGATCAGCGTTGCGGCGATAAAAAGCTGGTCATCGAGCAAAAAATTAAAGACCACAAAGAGGCGCTCGAACTGGTCATGCGCGCAATCACTGATGCAGACGAAGGCATTATCAAAAGTGTCGATGAAATTTGTGGCATCGGCCACCGCGTCGTACACGGCGGCGACAAGTATTCGTCTTCGGTCATCATCGACCAGAGCGTGGTCGATGCGGTCGAGGAATTCATCGAACTGGCGCCATTGCACAACCCGCCCAACCTTACCGGCATTCAGGTCGCGCGCGAACTCATGCCGAAAGTGCAGCAGGTCGCGGTTTTTGACACCGCTTTTCATCAGACCATGCCGCCGCATGCCTATCTTTATGGCCTGCCGCGCAAGTTTTACGATGAGCTCAAAATCAGGCGTTACGGCTTTCATGGCACCAGCCACCGCTATGTCTCGGCGCGGGCGCTGCATCTCTGCCATCGCCACCCGATCAACACCAATCTTATTTCGTGCCATCTGGGCAACGGCGCTTCGGTTACCGCTATTGCGCACGGCAAGTCGATCGACACCTCGATGGGCTTTACGCCGCTCGAAGGCATCATGATGGGTACGCGCTCGGGCGACCTCGACCCGGCAATTCTCGGTTATCTCATGGATCGTGGCTACTCGTCAAAAGATCTTATGAAAATTCTCAACAAGCAGAGTGGTCTTGTCGGGCTCAGCGGCATTTCCAACGATCTGCGCGATCTCGAAAAGGCCGCCGACGAGGGGAACCGGCGCGCCAAGGAAGCGATCGAGTGCTATGCCTACCGCGTGCGCAAATATATTGGCGCTTACTCCGCCAACCTGGTCAAGCTGGACATGCTGGTATTTACCGGTGGCATCGGTCAGCACGGCTGGCGCATGCGCGAGCGCATCTGCCATCGTCTCGAAAATCTCGGAATCTGCATGAACTATAAATTAAACAAGGAGAAAGGATCGAACGAAGGAATAGTGTCTGAAGCCCACTCGCCGGTTACTGTGGTTGTGGTGCCGACAAACGAGGAGCTGCAGATTGCTATCGACGTCTATGAGCTGGTGTTTGGCAAGGAATCAGAATTCCGCCGACGCCAGAGCGATATCGTGGTTGGTATCGAACAGGCGGTTGGTTGTTCAGATCCTGTGTAGCAGGATGAAACAGAGGACTATCGATTATTACGAAAAAAATGCGGCTGAACTGTGTGAGCGTTACGAAAGCGTAAGTCTGGATTCATTTCACCAGGCTCTTAAAAACAGCTTCGAGCCGGGAAGCTGCCTGCTCGAAATCGGCTGCGGTTCGGGGCGTGATGCGGCCCGAGCTGTCAGCAGCGGCTTCGATGTGGCGGCCATCGATGCTTCGCGTCAGCTGCTGACCGAGGCGCATAAGCTGCATCCTGAGCTCGAAGGGCGGCTGTTTCAGATGGCGCTGCCCTGCCAGCTGCCTTTTGCCGACAAGACTTTCGCAGGCTTTTACAGCGTTGCCTGCCTGATGCATCTGCCATCAGACGATCTGTACATTGCGCTGAGCGAGATTCATCGCGTGGTAAGGCAGGGCGGGCTCGTTTCGCTGCCGGTCTGCCGCCCTGATGTCAA
Organism: uncultured bacterium; assembly: GCA_964569565.1. Taxonomy (GTDB): domain Bacteria; phylum Muiribacteriota; class Ozemobacteria; order Ozemobacterales; family Ozemobacteraceae; genus Rifleibacterium. Next base: position 9,242 of record CAZMWO010000095.1, read on the forward strand.
TCGTTCCGGTCTCGACGAACATGGCCGTGTTTTTAATCTGATGCCGATAGAAGAATGGACACGAGCTTTTGCTGCCAGCGGGTTTGACGCTTCAGCCGGCTGCGTTGAAGCAGACAGTCTCGGTCGCGATGGCGTAAGCTGGGTGACGATCAGTCTGAAAAACCGCACCTGAGTGATCAGGAATCAGGCGCTTTCGGAAGCAGGAAGTGTAGAACGATCATGACGCCGGCCGCTAACACGCCAAGGATGATGAGGACGAACAGCATGGTGTTATCTGAACTGCCGGCCGGAGTGTGGACTTTTGGTTTGTAGCCTGCAGCAGAACGCAGTCCGTCGCAGTCATCAGGCAGGCATCCGTGATAGTCACAATAGATTATGCCGGATTCGACAAGGTCGCCGTAACTACGAAGGTGGCAGCCCGGTTCAACCTGATACAGGGGCGTCTTCAAATACTTGCTTGTCACCAGCAGGCCGCTAGCGTCTGCTACATCTGAATAGATCAGGGTTCGGTACATGGTTGCATTGTCCATGTTGTACATTTCAATGGCTCCGAGTGTGACGCGCTGGTTTGCGTAACAGGCTTTTGTGCGGGCCTGAATGCGGTAATCAGGGCGGGTGCCGAAAAGATAACTGAGGACCGAACCTTTTGCGTTGGCTATGGCTTCATCTACCGGCGGCTCAAGAATGGTCTCCGGAACCGGGCCATACTTTTCGATCATTGCGTTATAGTCTGTCTGATAAGCATTGCCGGTGCCGGTCAGCAGTATTAACAGCATCATCAGTGCCAATAATTTAAAGCGCATAGCGATGATCCCTCCCAACGCTCTATAGCAATTCAAACAATTATTCGTGCTCGTGCTCAGC
>CAZMWO010000096.1:0-10096 GCA_964569565.1 uncultured bacterium
TTTTCGACCGTCAGATCGCGGTTGTTGGCACCTACAACCTTGACCCGCTCAGCATGGTCATCAATTCAGAGGTTATCACCGTCGTCAATTATCAGCCTCTCGCCCGCCAGCTGGCGCTGCGCATGGAAAAGGACTTTGCGAAATGTCTCGAATACAAGATCCGCAAAGAAGCTGACGGCCGCATCACTGTCGTTTTCGGCCCCGAAGCCCACACCGAAGCCGAAGTCATGAAAAAACTCGAACGCTTCGGCAAAATGAAATTTCTGCGCCCGCTGATCTGAGAGCGCAAAGACATTTGCCTTCGCTTAACTGAAGTATTGGCAGGCCGTATAGCATGCTGTTTCAATATTCGCTTTTCGCACTTCTGACAATTGTTACCGGAGTCCTGCTGGGAGGATTTCTGGTATTTAAATCAAAGAGACTGTGGATAGCCGGTTATATTATTGCAATGGCGCTGATATCATACATTGGCCTCGCGATGCGTGACCCATATTTTGAAAATTTGCCGGGTCTGAGCCTTCTGATGCGTGGAAGAACTGAATTTGGTCTGATCGGATTTCTTGTAGCCATGCTTATCAGCATGTTAGCGTTGAAAGCAGAAAATTCAAGGTTAAAAATTCTTCTGCCGTTATTTGGCATTCTGATTACAGTTTTTTATTCACTTTTCCCTTTTTTTCTGCCGGACTGGTATCGTAAAGAATTCAGCAGTTTCAAGACGCAGATAGATGACAACGGAGTCTGCCGACAGAACACAGATTACACCTGTGGACCTGCCGCAGCAGTCACTGCTTTGCGCCAGCTGAATGTTTCGGCAGAAGAAGGAGAACTGGCGATTCTTGCTTTCAGCAACTGGGTAACTGGCACCCCCACTGATTTACTCTGCGATGCAATCAATAGCAGACTTGCAGATCATAATCTTGAATGTCGAACAGTAAAGCTTGCTGATGTGAGCGAGATCAAAAACTTTCCGGCAATAGCTGCTGTCGAATATGGTTTACTGGTCGATCACTATGTGACATTGACCGGATGGGAGGACGGCAGACTGAAAATTGCCGACCCGCTGGACGGAATCAGGCTTATGAAAAAAGAAGCATTTCTCAGTAAATGGCGAAAAATCACCATCATTTTCGAAGAGAAACGGTTGCAATGAACGCGCAGTGAATCTGCATATAAAGTGTTTTTTGTGCAGATTGCACTGTTAAATGGTAGAAAAATATTCTATAGTAGATTTTCAATCTGGCCCGGGAGAAATAAAGATGAAAAGATTTCCTGCCTTTCTGCTGATAAGCGTTCTGTTATTTACCAGCTTCTTTAATTCGACGGTTCTGTTTGCCCGCGATCTGTCCTCGGAAGGGATGGAGTATGTTGAAGTTCGCAATGAAAGAGGCGAACGCGTCAAATTTTCCAGACTGATCATGGGCACCGACCACCTGGCTCAGGATGACTGGTATGGGCCGAACTCACGCAAAATCACTGAAGAAAGCATCAATGCCGTGCTCGACGAAGCCGCCCGCCTCGGCATCAACCTTTTCGACACTTCCCCGATCTATGTCGGCAAGTGGCTGCAATCATACCGGCAGAAAAACCCGGGCAAGCGGATCTACACGCTCTCGAAAGGCGGTTTCCCATTTGATCTGTATTGGGCCAAAAAAGTGCCCGAAGGAGAAAATTCTTATTGCCTGCTCGAAATGCTCAAGGCGAAGAACATAATGGCCGAGGGCTATGCCGCTCTGCCCAACGTGCCGACCGGCACCTACGCCAGCCGCCTGTTTGGCAGTAAAGAGCAGATCATCGAGCGGGTCGCCGAAGAGCTCGGTCACACGCGCAAAAACCTGCTTGGCAACCCCACTGTTTACCTGATGCACAGAGACGACGGCGATTTTATCAGTTTCGAGCCGGTAAAACGAAGCCAGAACTCGGTTAAAACGATAATGGAAGCTCTCAGCTCGCAGAATATACGCGAGAACTACATGTTTCTCGGCTGGTCTAACTGGAAACCGCACAGAATCACGCGATCGCAGACCCTGGCGACAAAGCAGAAGAACCTGGCCAGACCTGTCTTCAACAGCCCGTATTTTTCTCTGTTTGAGATGTCGGAAAGGGCTATCCATGCCGGTGGCGTTCAGGTTACCCACGAAGATATGCAGGATGAGAACTTTTTAAAGGGAATCAAGATGATGCCCTATTCGCCCCTGGGCGGCGTCAGTATTCTCGACCGGCCTGAACCCTGCTGGGAAAACGCCCGAAAAGTCGCGCGCACCAAGTATGCGCAGGGCGATCCATACTGGAAAAACGTCTACCACTCGATTTTCACCTGCGCCAATGAAGAGCGCTACAACCGGGTCGTCAGCTTCACCGGAGAATTCAACAAAAAGCACAACACCTCATATACCGTCGATCAGATGGTCAACGCCTACGCGCTTGCCCATAAGAGAACCGACTTTCTGGTAATCGGCCCGATCTCAGTCGCGCAGCTGCGCCGGACCGTCGCCGCGCTCAAACTTGCTAAAATGCTTACCAGAGAAGATCTCGACTTCCTCTACTACGGCAGCGAATAGTCGGCCTGTGTAGATTTTACAAAGAGCATAAAAATGATTCTGAGTGAACGCGGAACCGGTATTCTGCTGGTATTGGCAGCGGCATTCTTCTGGAGCTTTTCAGGAGTCTGCGTCAAATCGATGCCGGGAGTCAGCCCCCTGCTGATTACCGGCTACCGCAGCGTTTTCACGTTCATGGTCATGTTCGGTTACTTTGTCTTTGCCAGCGGAGGCCTCGATTCTGCCGGACAGACCGCCCGGCGCGCCATGAGTTACCGGCGGGCGTGGGGTTCGGCCCTATGTTATGCGCTGATGCTGGTGCTTTTCATTTCGGCGACACGCTATACGACTGCAGCCAATGCCATTCTGCTGCAATACGCGGCGCCGATGTACGTCGCCTTTCTTTCCGTTCCCCTGCTTGGCGAACCGGTGCGACCAAAAGAGTGGCTGGCCCTGCTTGGTTGTCTGCTCGGCGTTCTGCTGTTTTTTGGCGAGCAGCTTTCAACCGAAGGCCAGCTTGGCAATGTTCTTGGCGCTCTCTCCGGCGTTGCCTGCGCATTCAATGCCGTGTTCATGCGGTCTTTATCGAAAGTGGCTGGAAAAGGCGCTTTCGTCGCTGCAGCTGGAAAAGATGTTTCGCTGGCCTTTCCGGCCGTTATCATGGGAAACCTTTTGACGGTAATGATCTGCCTGCCGTGGATGCTTGAAGTCTCAGGTCTAACGTCTTTTCACTGGGGAATCCTGTTGTTCCTGGGCTTCATTCAGCTTGGTCTGCCATATACTCTTTTTACAATCGGCATTGCAAAACTCGACGCTGTCGAAGTCACCATTCTGGCAATGGCCGAAGCAGTCCTGAACCCGTTGTGGGTAGCCATGGTCAACGGTGAAATTCCTTCTACTATAGCATTTTTCGGCGGCTCTCTGATATTCTTTTCAATCGGCATCTACGGCCGGCTGAAACAATACCCTCAACTGAGCGAACCCGCGCTTAATTGAGCAAAATATACTGCCAAATCATAGTTCTTCAGGTGAAACATACAAAGTTAAGGCTTTCATCAGGCTGTCTAAAGTTAAAATCGGATAGAAATCCTGCACAAACCTGCCGGGTAAGCAGGTTCTGAGAATACTCCAAGATCCGGTCTCAGGCCTGCATCAATCTTGGACTTCATTATATGATGAGCTGGGAAGAAATTTTCCCACCACCTGGCAAATAGTGCCTGGCCAGGTCTTATCTGCCACTTCAAGGTTTTTTCTGATTCCGCGCGAGCAGATATATATCGACGAATGAATAAATAAAGGCTGCGGCTGCCAGCCCCAGCCAGAAAACGATGCCCGAAGAATTGAAACTGGCGTCGAATGCGTCGTCATTCGACATATCGAGGGCCGCGTCAATCTGGCTGCTCAATGACGAAGCGTAGCTCCAACCGGCCATGAGAACGCCGAAAATCATCACTGCCATAATCAGGCCGCCTCTTTTTTTTGCGCCGAGCCGCCAGCTGCCAAGACCCGGCAGAAAACAGTTGGCCAGCAGCACCTCCTGAATTTTTACTTCAGAAGCAGCGCCCCTGGAAGGGCGGGTATCAGCTTGTTTTTTTTGCACAATCAATCCCCTTTGTCCGGCAATTCTTTTTCGGGTCTCTTCCTGGCCATATACCATCTGAAAACATGGTTCGTCAGCAGAAACCAGCTGACAAGAACTGCTATCTGATCGATGACCCCGCTCGTATAAAGAAGTCCGCCACCTATCGCCAGATCGATGGCATAAATCAGCGCAACAGCAATCAGAAATGCCGGTAAAAAGCAGATCAAACCAACGAGAATGTAAGTTGCGATTTTCCTGATCATATACTCTGATAATACCACAATCACACCTCTGAAAATCTTGGCTGTGTTATCATCGGCGCATGATCTGGTTAGCCCTTTCCGCAATCTGTTCGTTGATCATAGCCACTTCGATGGTCGCCATCGTCCTCTTGAACATCAGCTGAAACGTTGCTTTAGTGCAGAATTACCAGTGACTTCCTTGTCAGCGCCTTTCGCAACAGAGTATAAGCGTGGCTGCCGATCAGGGTGTCGTTGGCTTTGACGTAAATTGCCGGCTTAAAACATGTGTGAACAGCGGAAAATTCATTGAGACGGCGACACAGATGGAAAAAGTATCTACCCAGTGCAGCTCAAAATAGTATTTTAATAGTGCAAATACCGCGATAACAGTCAGCAGTCCGGCAACAACCTCTCCGGTTTCTGCGTTAGCATCTGTAATAGAAGTTTCGTCAATCATTTTCATCCAGAGGAAACCTGCCAGCAGAAGCCCCTGAATGCCGTTCCAGGCACCAAACAGGCGCATAACCGAAGCCTGGCCTCCGGCAGCATACAGGTAATATCCGCCGACAACCCCGCTGAAAATGCAGCAGACAGATGCAATAGCCAGCATCTGCCTTTTCTCTTCCCTGCTCTTTTCAGCATTTGAGAAAAGGTGAAATATGGCTGTAATGACTCCTGAAACGATTGCAAAGAGTCCGAAAACAAAATACAAAGCATCTTTACCGTCAATACCGTTCCAGATAAAACTTTGTATATCCTTTTCCGCTGCTATCGTCAAGACGACTGTTAAAGCCATGAGCCCGACAGGCAATTCTGCAAACTCAGGCTGAAACAGCCAGCGAATTACCATCTCGACCATTTTCGAACTACTGGCCGACTTGCCAGGTACACGTCTCAACTTTGATTGTCTGTGAGGTTTTCTCATACTGCCAGATGTTATTCTAAACTTAAGAAGCAGCCCATGCCAGAATATCGATTGTTTCGAGAACGGCATTGGCCGGTTTCGCCACTGGCGCGAACGCAAAAGTTTGGACAAAGGAGACAACGAACCTTTCCCCCGGAAATTTTCTCGTAAAATCGTGCCTCAACTTCGCTTAACTCGGGCTTCCCGAAGAGCCTTAACGGCGGAAGTCCGAAGTAACCGGTAAAACAGAATGTACCGGCGAGCTTGAGAAAATCACGGCGTGTTTCTTTTGTTTTTTCCATAAATTTTGTTGTCTAGAAGTCTAAACATATCTATATTACCAGCAGAGCAGCAATTTTTCGATACTTGTAAAAATGATTCCGCTTGTAGCAGAAATCAAATGCCCCGCGAGTTATAAAAACAGGAATTTAAACAATGGAATATATCTGCAGAATTTGCAACCAGCCAAGACCGGAGTCGGCCTTTACTGAAAAAAGCCACTCTCTCCACACCTGTAAAAAATGTAATATTTTGCCTGATCTGAGAACTGAAGACCGCAATCAACTGGATGAAATCTTTAAAATTTTCATTCAGACGCGCATTTCACATAAAGACACACTGCGACTTCAAGCCTTAAGCGACAGCAAATATCCCAAGGTTTCTCTACATGCGAATCTGATTCTTGAAGTTGCCCAGCTCAGGCCTTACAAAAAAGGAAGACATGCTTTTCTGGAAAAGAACTACCCTGAACTCGCAAAGAAAATTGAAGAAGCCGGATTAGTGTACCATCAATACATAAAGGCAAGCAGCGATTAGCTTACCTTCAGGCCGCGCAGGTCGCGATCGTTCTCTTAAACATCAGCTGAAAACTGAGGCAGCAGCAAAAGCCATGGTGTCAGTTGCCGGGTTTTATGCCGACTCCGGAGACAGACGAAGTAATGATATCGAAAAGCATTGCGGCAATCCGGCTGAGCACAAAAACAATCACAAGCCCCAGCAGAACGACACCTCCGCCGAATACCAGCAGCATCTTTGAAGGAGCCGGAGCTTTTTCAATTACTGCTTCTTCATTCTTTGCCGGATTGTAATAAACTGTGATTCGCCTGCCTGCCGGGTATCCCGCAATCAACTCCTTGATTTCGTTTTCTCTGCTAGAAGAGAAACCGAGAGTTCTGAATTTTCTACCTGTGTATTCTTTGCCCGCAACCGTGTATTTAAAGGTAATTTCCGGAGCAAAGCTCGAAGTGCTGCGGGTCGTGTATTTTTTTGTTCTTTCGTCATATTTCCGGTCTGTGTGAACTGAAGTCTTCACTTCGGCGGCAACTACTTCCGCCTCCGTTGCCAGCCAGTTCACTTCATCCCCGGCAACTTTTTCAACATTGAAATAAATAAGAAAAGATATAATCCCGAAAATGGTCACCATTACGCCAAACAGCATTATCGGGAATTTAATGAGCTTCCTTATCAATTTAAGATTATCAGAGACTATAACCTGATTGTCAGCCTGCATTCTTTCACCCCTATGGAAACTGCGTATCAAAGCCTTGCGTCAGCCTGCCTTGAAGTTTACCAGAATCAAGATCAGAAACACCAGTGCGCCCAAGAGGATTAAAAAGCCCACCACTCCGAAGCACCCGGAAGCATGCCGCATTTTTTGGCCAAATTCTGTCTCAGAACTGGAAAAATACACATAGGCAAAAAGGCTCAAAGCAGGCAGAAGAAAAAGAATTCCAATCATCAAAGGAAAATAATCAACCGCCGCCGGCCCTGATCCCCAGTTGGGCTTCACAGGAACAGGCGAAAAACTGGCAAATCCAAAAAAGGAAATTGTTATCAACAGCAAGCCCAGCAGAACTGCGATAATTCGCCTGACACTGACTGGTTGTGACTTTCCCATATCTGCCCCTGATCTCTCAACTGCATGTTTCGTTGCCGGCTCAAGTATATCACCAATTTGACCTTCCACACATCCCTCGTGATGATTATTATAATGCTTCTGAGGTTGTGGTATGATCAGCGCATGATATGGCTGACCCTTTCCGCAATCTGCTCGCTGATTATCGCCAATATTCTGCGCTATGCGCGGCAGCACGAGCTGCCGTTCATGCCGATCATGACGATGAATTACCTGCAGGCCGCGCTGGTATCGGGCGCCCTGTGCCTTGGCGATGAGAGTATGCAGCCGACCAGCCTCGACGTGCCGCTGGGCGCCTTGAATTCGCTGCTTTATCTCGGCGGCTTTCTGCTCTATTTCGAGGCGGTCAAAAACTGCGGCATCTCGATTGCGGTGTCGGTCATGCGGCTTTCGGTTGCCCTGCCGGTGCTGAGCGGAGTGCTCTGGTTCGGCGAAACACTTTCACTCTATCAGCTGCTTGGCCTGATTCTAATGGCGATCGCGCTGATCTCGATCGGGCGCTTCAGTCGCGCTTCGATCAGCGCAAAGGCGATGAGCTGGCTGCTTCTGCTTTTCGTTGTAATTGGCTGTTCAAGCGTGATCGATAAGGCCTATAATTTTTATGGAAATAGCGGCAAGAATCTTTATCTTGCCGCGTTATTCTTTACGGCCTTCCTGCTTTCTGCTCTGCTGACACGCCTGCATCGGCTGCGCTTTTCCGGCCGCATCATCGGCATCGGCCTGCTGCTGGGCATTCCCAACCAGCTGACCAGCCTGTTTCTGCTGATGGCGTTATCGACAGTAGACTCGGTAGTCGCCTTTCCGACCCTGGCGATTTCAGTGCTTTCGGGCTCGATGCTGTGCGACCGCTTCATCTGGGGCGAACCGATCACCCGAGAAAAGCTTTTTCTGATCACCACTTCTATGGTCGCCATCATCCTCTTGAACATCAGCTGACACATTCCGTGATTGCTATGGCCCCTGAACGGCTGACTTCGTGATTTATTCTGCTTGCTTTTTCCTTTATTGTTTCTTATTTTAAGATGAGGGCTTAAGCTAAAATAACGCAAAATCTTATTTGAGGTTCGATACGGAATAATGAAACGGAAATTACAGGGCAGATACGTGACGATATCGACGGTGGGCGAAAAGGCTAAGGCTTTCGTGCCGGCGCCTTTGCCGCCGCACCCGCCTATCGTCTGGTCACCTGAATTACGCAGCAAATTTGATCGGGCACTGCTGGCACTCGGCGGCCTGGACAGCGTTACGACCCTGCTGCCGAACACCTCTCTGTTTCTTTACATGTATGTCCGCAAAGAAGCGGTGCTCTCTTCCATGATCGAGGGAACGCAGTCGTCCCTGTCCGACCTGCTGCTGTTCGAGCTCGAAGAAGAACCCGGCGTTCCTCTCGATGACGTGCGGGAGGTCAGCAACTATGTGGCAGCACTCGACCATGGCCTGCGCCGCCTGCAAGAAGGCTTTCCACTTTCCCTGAGGCTGCTTCGTGAAATTCATGCTGTTCTCCTGGCAAGGGGAAGAGGCAGCAGCCAGACTCCGGGGGAGTTTCGCCGCAGTCAGAACTGGATTGGCGGCACCCGGCCGGGCAATGCAGCTTTCGTCCCGCCACCCGCCCAAGAGGTGCCGGAATGCATGAGCAGGCTGGAACTCTTTCTCCACGATCAGCCCGAACCGACTCCGGTTTTGATCAAGGCGGCGCTGGCTCATGTGCAGTTCGAGACGATCCACCCGTTTCTCGACGGAAATGGCCGCCTCGGCCGCCTGCTGATTGTATTGCTGTTACACGAACAGAAGGTGCTGCGGGAGCCAATGCTCTACCTCAGCCTCTATTTCAAGACACACCGCCGGTATTACTACGAACTGCTCAACCGCGTGCGGCTGACCGGTGACTGGGAAGCCTGGCTCGATTTCTTTGCCGAAGCGGTTATCGTCACTGCCACTCAGGCGGTGGAAACCGCGCAGCAGCTTGCCGACCTGTCGCAACAGGATCGCGAAAAAATCGGCGGGCTTGGCCGGGCGGCTGCATCAACCCTGCAACTACACCATGCGCTCATTAAACATCCCATTGCCACCTCAGGTTCGCTGGTCGAAAATACCGGCCTTACACCGGCCACAGTCAATAAGGCGCTGACCCACCTGGAGCGGCTCGGTATCGTAAGAGAACTGACTTCCCAGAAGCGAAACCGCATTTTCAGCTATACGCAATATATTGAAATCATGAACCGCGGCAACGACATCAAACAGTAACACCCTCTGCCAGCTCAAAGCCTGCGACAAAAGAGAATACACTCACCGGCAATGAAGTTTCTGCGTATTCTGATTAATTCGGCAGGTGATTCTGATTTAATCCGGCCACTTTACGGAATAGAATGACGCGCACAGTTAAATTTCACCATAGGGTGCCGGATTAGTTCCAGTGAACTTGAATAACGCACCAAATTGGAGTAACAATTGTGGGTTTGGAATCGCTTTTGCCTGAATGATCAACACTTAGGCACCATTTAAGCCTGACAATTTTTTTACCAAAGTAGCAATGATGGTGGTCTGGGTTGTCCCTTTACGACTGGAATCTCACTTTGTTTAAAAATTCAACAATTCGATAAGTTGCTTGTTTTTGCGTTGTTGGGCTACTTGCAAAGGTGTTTCTCCAAATTTGTTCGGAATGTTTTTATTGCCCGCATTTTCCAATAACATTTTCACCGTAGCGACATGACTGTTCTTTACTGCTAAAAAAAGCGCCGTTTGTCCCTGAAGGTTTTGTAAGTTTATATCTGAACCCGATTCTAAAAGAATTGTTACAGCTTCATTATTTCCCATTGCAGATGCGGTCATAAGAGCTGTTGTACCGGCTCTATCCGCCTGGTTTACATTCTTAACCCACTTGAGCAGGACCTTTAATAAATGCAATCTGTTCGCTTC
>CAZMWO010000097.1:0-8166 GCA_964569565.1 uncultured bacterium
GGCGCCCATAGTTGCTTCGATATGCTTAAGACCTGCATCTACCTGCTTTTTGAGTTCTTCAGGATATTTTCGGTTGTTTTCATAATAGACTGTGCACATTTCTGTGGTGATAGTAAAACCTGCCGGCACTGGCAGTCCTATGCTGTTCATTTCAGCAAGGTTTGCGCCTTTGCCACCGAGAAGGTTTTTCATGTCGGCCCGGCCATCGGCCTTGCCAGCCCCGAAAGTGTAAACGTATTTGGTCATCGGTGCCTCCTGAGAGAATCGTTAAAATATGTGGTCTGACCACAATTGATACCGAAGCAGAATAGCACATGCAATAAGCGGATGCAAGGTACTTGAAAGGATGTTCTGGAATTATTTCTGCAGGATAATGCCGCCTGACGGCCCTTTCCGGTAAGACGTCGAATCAGATAACATGTCTTATAAGGGCTCCGGTGGAAGATTCTGCCGTCAGCCTGCTTCGAATGAGCTTCGGGCCGAGGATGCTCAGGAAAAGTTTATCCAAGCAGTCTGGCTATTTCGGTCATCACGACATGAGGATCAAAAGGTTTGAAAATAAAACCGTCGGCACCGGATTCCAGGCCCCGTTTGCGATCCTGATTCAGGGCCAGCGCAGTCAGCATGATTACCGGGATGTCACGCGTAAGGGCTGAAGCTTTTAGTTCATGGCAGATCTCATAACCGTCTTTTTCAGGCATCGCTATGTCAAGTATGATAAGATCCGGCTGGATATCTGCTGCCATTCGTACGGCATTGAGCGGCTGCGTGCAGCTGTGGCTGTTATAGCCGTAAAGACCGAATATGGTTGTCAGAAGAAGCACGATAGCTTCTTCATCGTCAATTATCAGAATGTTTCTGCCTGAATCGCTCATAATTGACTTGATATTAAGCGAAAAAACACTAAAATACAAGTTCTTGATCAGGCCAGAAATTGCCGGTCGCCAATTTGACCTGATCGGCTGATAAATGTTATATAGAGTATGGAAATCAATATGAAAAAAATCGGCTCATTGCTGATCGTATTTATTACCGCCGCTGCCGGTTTCTGGCTGGGCGGGTTTTTATCGCGTCCGCCGGCCCGCAATGTCGATTCGAGCCGCATGGAGGCCTGTCTCGAGATTTACAGTCTTTATCGCGAACACAAAGATCAGCAGAAGCTTGCGGCAGATCTTGAACCCCTGTCGTTGAGCCCACGCGATTTTCAGGAAATAATCGACCGTTTCATCTTTTACCGCACACGCAAATCATCGATGGATCAGGCGATGAATCTGCTGAAAGCCTTTAAAATGGGCTATGACGTTGAGGCCGCTTCAGTTTACGAAATTTCAGGACTGGCTTCCGAGCCTTTCCGACTTGATGCCGAAATTCTGGCTGTGTTCGAAAGCCGGCCTGAATTGATAAAGAAAGCCTTCGAGGGAAAAAACAATGAACAATCTTCCAGCTGATCCAAACCCGGTTGCGCCTGATGAATCTGCGGCCGGAGCACCCGCAACTCAGCATACAGAAACGCCGGAAGCGGCCAGCAATAAAGCGCCGGGCCGTTTAATGAGTCTTTTGCGCTCTTTCTGGCAGGCACTTGAATTGCGTAGAATCATATTCAAGGTGCTTACGCTGCTTTATGCGCTGGCAATCTTTGGTTATGCTTATTATACGATGTCGGCCCACAGGTCTGTTCTTTCATATATGGGTGTAATGCTGCTGATGGTGATCATTTATGCTGAAATTCTCGTTATCAGAGATCATCTTTGGGTGATAGAAGGCAGTATGCGGGAATCGAGGCGATGGCGGGATATTTTTTTCAACCAGACCACGCTGCGGCGTCAGCGCATAAGAAAGTTTCTCAGCATTCTATTCGCTCTGTGCATATTCTCATATATGTATTTCAAGGCCAGCACCGCGCACAAGCCTGTGCTTTCTTTCATGGGTATAATGCTGCTGATGACAGTACTCTATTACGAAATTCTTACGATCCGCGATGAAATATTTGTTATCGGACAGTCCCTGCAGCCTGAATCTGACGAGGAGGTCGCCAAGCGCAAAGAGCATTACGACAAATTTATCGAAGAGGCAAAAAGCGATTCAGTTCAAACCCCGACTCAGCCGACAACAGATGAAACAACTAAACAGTGCTGACTGGTTCATGCGTCGATCACCTCATTTCCGGGGGCTGCCGGTAAGTTTGCTGACACTCTTTCTGCTGGCTGTAATAATCTTTTCAGCAGGCAAACTTCGATCAGCCGAAACGACAGTTTCTGCAAACTTCGATGGGTCCTTCTATTTCCGATTGCCCGGATTTCGCAGCTTTGTGCTTCAGCATGATTTCAAGGGGTTGCCGTCAGGCTCTCTTGCAGCTGTTCGACCTGACGTCCAAAATCCGCTTGCAACCGATTCAAAGATGCTGATTGGCAGTTACTCGGTGACTATGCTGCCGGGAGCCTCGCTCAAGCTCTCTGACCGTGGCTTCATTCCTCTTGCCGGCCGTTTTATTATCGCCGGCGAGGGCGATGAACCGCTTGTGTTCATCAGCAGAGCCTATGAATTGTATTATAAGAGTGGTCGCCTTCTGCTTGAAGTTACGCCCGATGACGGAACGTTCATTGCTTTGCGCAATAAGGGCGATGTCTTTGTCAAAAGCCTGAACCGTAGCATTTACGATCTTGAGGCTGGTCAGGAAGTTCATTTTCCACTGTTCGGCGAAGCAAAACTGAAAAAGAGGCTGAGTGGCTTCTGGAGTGATCCTCCTACGGGTTTTTCGGCTGCCCGTCGCCGGCCTGATTCTACTTCCATGGCAGAAGAGAGCGTAGACGAAGACGACAAAGACGAAGATAAAGATAAAAATAAAGACACAATCGAAGATAAAGACAAATTAACAGAAGACTCCGAAGAATCAGAAAATAACGCGGAAAACGAAGACGAAATCGCCGACAGTCAGAATACCAAGAGAGAGGCCTTGTCAGCAGATTAAGCTCAATTCCTTAACACGCTGCCGCCGGGATGCCGATAATTAAGAGGCAGGAAATTTCGAGCGCCTTGAGGTATCCAATGCTGATTTTCTGGTCGTTGACCGCCATTGTGATGGTGGTTCTATTAAAGGAGGCTGCGCGTGGTTAAACGGATAATGCTTTACATCATGGTAACAATGTTCTGGCTTTTCACGCTGACCGGATGTGTCTAAAAACAACAGGGGGCAGCTCTGTCTGAACTGCCCCCTGCTGATAAGTGCTTGTCAGTAGCCTTTTCCCCCGGCTTTTTCGCCTTTGACGATGCCGACTGAGGCACTCGCGCCTATGCGGGTCGCACCCAGCTTAATCATGTTCACGGCAGTTTCGGTATCGCGAATGCCGCCGCTGGCTTTTACACCCATGTTCGGGCCAACCGTCTGGCGCATCAGGCAGATATCTTCAAGTGTGGCACCACCAGTGCTGAATCCAGTCGATGTTTTCACGAAATCGGCACCGGCAAGTTTCGAAAGTTCACAGGCCTTTACCTTTTCTTCGTCGGTCAGCAGCGAAGTTTCCAGAATGACCTTGACGGTATTGCCGCAGGCCGCTTCTACCACTCTTGCTATATCCTGCTTGACCAGCTCATAGTCTTTTGACTTGAGGGCTCCGACATTGATCACCATATCGATTTCCCCGGCTCCGTTTGCGATCGCGTCGCGGGTTTCGGTAGCCTTAACGAACGATGAAGTTGCACCAAGAGGGAAACCGATTACGGTACAAACCTTGACCGGGCTTCCTTCCAGCAATTTGGCAGAGAGTCCGACGTAAGAAGGATTGACGCAGACTGACGCAAATGAATGCTCACGTGCTTCTTCGCACAGTTTTACGATTTCGTCGCGGGTTGCGTTTGGCTTGAGCAGGGTGTGATCGATATAGCGGGCGAGGTCTCTGGACGGTATCGGGGCGTCGAGGCCCTTTTCAACCCTTTCTGCTCCGGCCTTGATGACATTTTTGACTTTTTCGGAGCAGAAAGAGACACAGCTGCCTGGAGACTTGCTGCAGTCAATCGTGCAGGCATCTGCGCCAGAAGAAGCCAGCCCTGTCATGGGCTTTATCGGCGCAGGCTCGGCAAATTTGCGCGGCACAACAGGCTCAGTCTGCTTAACCAGAGAAGGGTTGCAGGTTGTGCAGGTCGCGCAGTCGCCGGCCGCACAGCCCGAACACTTATGGTCGGGCGTGACCTTGACGCTTCCACAGCGTTGAAAAACGACGCCCATGTCTTCGAGTTCGCGGCGAAGCTTGTCGATTTTTCTGGCTACGCCGGCCGGAAAACATCTGGTTGCATCGAGAATCGATTCATCGCATACGGTTATCTTTATGCCATCACCGATAGCATGACAGAGAACTCTGGTTATATAGGTGTCAGCAATAAGATTCGCTGCCTTTGAAAGGCTGTTTATCGACAGTGAGGGTATGAGCAGCTGCGAAATTCCTTCGAGTGCCTTATGGCTGGCAACATTACCCGAGTGGATCAGGTTGAAGCCTTTGCCTATGCTGTCTTTGCCAAAGTTTTCATAAAGGTATGACGAGACGATGAGCTTGCTGCCATTGGGGGCGATCGCGCTGATCTGACCAAGAATCTGGTCGATGACCTTGAAGTTGGCAGTCAACAAAACTGCGGTCTGCCCGGCTTTTACCGGATTGCCAGCTTCGACGCTGCGTTGTGGCGGAGGGGTGTAAGCAGAACCCCGGTTGGCCGAGTCAGCCTTGAGCTTCAACATTACCTCTTTTGCGATCTGTTCTACAATCGATTCCATTATGACAGCCCCCTGTTATGCTATTTCAAATGTTGATTTTTCGAATATTCTTTTGTCGTCGATGGTTATATGGTCGACGACACCCACTATGGCAGCATCTGCCGGCGCTTCATCCGTGCCCAGCATGTCGTTGACCGAACTGCCTTCTTTCATGATCATGACAACTTCGCCAATATCTGCTCCGATAAAGTCGAGGCAGAGAACTTCGCTGCCTTTACTCTGCATTTTCATGTTCAATGGCTGTACAAGCAGCAGTGGTCGTGAAGCAAAAGCCTCGTTCTTTACCGTCGATACAATCTTTTTTACAACTTTTCCTATTACCATCAGCTGCCTTCCAGGTCATCGATAATGCCTATTATGGAGGCATCCGAAGGTGGTCTCTGTTTGATAAAGGGAAAGGCCGCTTCGCCGCCGCCGCAGAGAAATACCGTTTCGCCGTTACCGGCACCGATTGAGTCGCAGGCGATAAAAGGAGCGCCCTTCGCTCTGCCGGCGGCATCGATTCGGGTGACGAGCAGCAGCTTAAGACCCGCCAGTTGCGGATCTTTCATGGTGCAGACGGCACGGCCGAGGACTCGTCCCAGATACATCGGTTACCTGCTTTGAGCTATTGTATTCCCAGAAAATTTAACAGATTCTCAGACTCCATGCAACATTATTTGCGGATTTGCATCTGTATCAGATTCTCTGCAATAAAAATGCCCCGCATTAGCGGGGCAGTGTTATCAGGGACAATAAGATCAGGCGTAAACGTCTATGCGGCTGCCAAGCGTTTTAACCGCCGGCTTTGGTTTTCTGGCAATACTCTCGGCCCTTGCCTGCTCGGGTGTTGGTCTGGCCGGTTCTTCGCGTGGGCGCTCAGCTGCGCGCGGTTCTTGCTCGCGTGAATATTCGACAGGACGTGGTTGATAACCAGAAACTCTATCTGTAGCCATGTTTTGCCGCCTTTCATCGTGCCGGGTCGCCTTGCGCCGGCCACAAGTTTATTCTACCTAAAATATATGCTTTTCAGCCCAAAAACGCAAGCCCGCCATGATCATTGTCTCAGGCCAGGGGTTTGCGGGCGGTTGCGGCGAAGTGACGCAACAGCCCGGCCGTTGATGAATCGTGTGCGCTGAGATCGACTTCTTTGCCGGCCAGCAGGCTTTCTTCTTCGGCCAGAATTTTCTGGGCCAGAACTTTGCCGAGCTCGACACCCCACTGATCGAAGCTGTTGATGCGCCAGATGATGCCCTGCACGAAGATTTTCATTTCATAAAGGGCGGTGAGCATACCAAGATTGTATGGCGTCAGCTTGTCGAGCAGCAATGAGGATGTTGGCCGGTTGCCGGTGAAGACCTTATGCGGCAGCAGCATCTTTTGCTGTTCTGCCGAAGCTCCATTGCGCTCAAGGTCTTCTCTGACCTCATGGGCGGTTTTGCCTTTCATTAAAGCTTCGGTCTGAGCAAAGAAGTTGGCCATCAGCTTGCGATGGTGGTCTCCGATCGGGTTCTGACTGGCAGCACATCCGATAAAATCAGCCGGAATCAACTTTTTACCCTGGTGAATGAGCTGATAAAAAGCATGCTGACCGTTAGTTCCCGGTTCGCCCCAGATGATCGGACCGGTTTGATAATCAACGCTGTTGCCTTCACGATCGACATATTTACCGTTGCTTTCCATGTCGCCCTGCTGAAAATAAGCGGCAAAGCGATGCAGATACTGGTCATAAGGCAATATTGCCATGCTCTCTGCGCCAAAGAAGTTGTTATACCAGATGCCCAACAGAGCCATTATCACCGGAAGGTTTTGTTCATAGGGCGTTGTGAGGAAATGCCGGTCGAGGGCATGGGCGCCTGCCAGCAGGTCTTCGAACCGGTCGAACCCGATTACCAGAGCAACCGGCAGCCCGATTGCCGACCACGACGAGTAACGCCCGCCGACCCAGTCCCAGAATTCGAACATGTTTTCACTGTCTATGCCAAAGGCTTCAACGGCTTTTTTGTTGGTTGATAGTGCGACAAAGTGTGATGCCACGGCCTTTTCATCGCCAAGCTTTTTTAGCAGCCATGCACGGGCTGTGTGGGCGTTAGTCATTGTCTCCTGGGTGGTGAAAGTTTTTGAGGCAACGATAAACAGCGTCTCTTCTGGCGGCAGATCCTTAGTTTTTTCGACAAAGTCGGTGCCATCAACGTTCGAAACAAATCTTGGCTGCGGGCCATCAGCATAGTGTTTAAGCGCTTCGGCGATCATCACCGGGCCAAGGTCTGAGCCGCCGATGCCGATGTTCACTACATATCTGATTTTTTTGCCGGTAAAACCTTTCCATTCACCTGAGCGTACGCGTTCGCAGAACTTTTTCATCTTCGACAGAACGGCGTTTACTTCTGGCATTACATCTTTGCCGTCAACCATTATCGGTGTGTTTGAGCGGTTGCGCAGGGCAATGTGCAGCACTGCCCGGTTTTCGGTCCAGTTGATTTTCTGGCCTGAGAACATAGCTTCAGCAGCTTCTTTGACACCTGCAGCCTGAGCCAGTTTAACCAGCAGGCACATTGTCTCTTCGGTAATGCGATGTTTTGAATAATCAAACAGCAGTTCGCCAAATTGCAGGCTGAATTTGTCGAAGCGCCTTGCATCCATGGCGAACAGGTCGCGCATGTGCAGGTTTTTGACCTTGTCGAAGTGAGTAGCGAGATCCTGCCACTCTTTGCATTGGGTCAGGGTTTTACCTGTTTCAATTTCATGATCGATTTTTGCCGAAAACAGTTTCATCGCGATGCTCTCCTGTAGTTGTTTATGGTGAAGTTATACCCCGTAACCCGGTCAAACATCAACCCGGTTTTTAACCACTGTTGCAGAGACTGAAATCGGGATAGCTTTTCGTGAATTTCCCGAGCTTGGCCGATCCCCTGAGAACAGCATCAGGAAGGAAGGAGGCGACCTGAGGATATCAACGAACAGGTGATCTTTTGTACAATGTGCAAATCAGAAAAAATGTGATACAATTACTCTCCAGCGATCAGTTAGCGAATCGCATGATTCAAAGGAGTTTATGAATATGCAAAAAATGGTAGCAGCAGCGGTGCAGTTTTCGGTTGAACCGATGGCCGTAGAACGCAACATGGATAGAGCTTACGAGCTCATTTCCGAATGTCATAAAGCCTCCGGAGCTAATCTGATTGTATTGCCAGAAAGTTTTACCACTGGATTCACGCCCAAAGGCAAAGCCGAAGACCTGTGGGATGTCGTCGATGAGATCCCGGGAAGGCTGACCGACAGAGCCGTTGCCTGGGCAAAAGAATTTAACTGCTACATCTGCTTTCCTACCTATGAACGAGGGCCTCAGAAAAACATCGTTTATAACAGTGCCGCTCTGGTCGGACCTGAAGGCCTGCTTGGAGTTTATCGCAAAACCCACCCGT
>CAZMWO010000097.1:8190-10005 GCA_964569565.1 uncultured bacterium
GAACGAATCGAAGGCGGCGGCTGGACAACGCCAGGTTCTGATGCCTGTTGCGTCGCAACACCGATCGGTAAGATCGGTATCGTAATCTGCTATGACGGCGATTTTCCCGAACTTGCCCGGGTAACCGCACTCAGGGGAGCCGAAGTAATCTGCCGACCGTCAGCTTTTATGAGAACATTCGATCACTGGGAACTCACCAACCGCGCACGTGCCTATGACAATCACGTATACTGGGTTGCAACCAACAGCGTTGGCCCGGATGCAAGTGGCGCCTGGTTTTTCGGCTCGTCAATGATCGTACATCCAACCGGAGTTAAGCTTTCACAGGCCCGTTCATGCGATGAATATGTCTGGGCCAACCTTGACCCCGACCCGATAAGAACCGTTGTTCCCAACAACTCGGCACCGCAGATATTCGATCATCTTGAAGACCGTAATGTGGCTTCATACGAAGGTATCCTCGCTCTGGGCCGCTCAGCATTCGAGCCCGCCCGCCGCATTCCCTATACTCGCTGGAGATAATCATGCCAGGTCCATTAAATGGAATCAAAGTCGTAGACATGACCCGCGTACTGGCGGGTCCCTTTTGTACAATGACTCTTGCCGATCTTGGAGCAGAAGTGGTCAAGATCGAACGCCCCGATGGTGGCGATGATTCGCGCGCTTTCGGGCCACACCAGCATGGCGAGAGTGCCTATTTCATGAGCATCAATCGCGGCAAGAAAAGCCTGACGCTCGATCTGAAATCGGAAGCAGGCCGCGAAATCCTGATTAAACTTGTTCGGCAGGCTGACGTGCTCGTCGAAAACTTCAAGCCCGGAGTCATGAAAAAACTGGGCCTTGGTTACGAAACTCTCAGCGCAATCAACCCGCGTCTCATTTATTGCGCCTCGTCAGGATTCGGGCATACTGGCCCGTACAGCAGTCGTCCAGCCTATGACCTGATAATTCAGGGCATGGGCGGCCTGATGAGCATCACCGGGCCTGATGCAAACCAGCCAACCAAGGTTGGCAGCTCGGTAGCCGACATATTTGCCGGAGTTTTTTCGGCAATAGGTATTTTAAGCGCGCTTTACTCAAGAGAAAAGTCTGGTCGCGGCCAGATGGTCGATGTTGCCATGCTCGACTGCATGGTTTCGATTCTCGAAAATGCCGTGGCACGGTACACGGTTTCTGGGGTGGATCCGGTGCCGATAGGCAATCGCCATCCTTCTATCGCGCCCTTTTCATCGATTAAGACCTCAGACGGCTTCATCAACATTGCCTGTGGAAATGACAGCCTCTGGAAAAAACTTTGCGAAATTATCGAGCGACCGGATCTGGCATCCGATTCACGCTATGAAACCAACCACAGTCGTTGTGAGCACATGCCCGACCTCTTGCCCGCTCTGAACGAGTCTATGGGTAGACAAACCTCGGCGCACTGGCTGAAGAAGCTTGAAGAAGGCCATGTTCCAGCGGGGCCGATCAACTCGATCAGTCATGTTCTTTCTGACCCGCAGGTGCTGGCCCGTAACATGCTTGTTGAATTGACTCATCCGATTGCCGGTAAGGTCAAGATTCCGGGTTCTCCGGTCAAGCTGTCAGAAACCCCTGCCGAAGTGAAGATACCGGCTCCGGTTCTGGGCCAGCACAGCGAAGAGATTCTGCAGATGCTCGGCTATACAAAGGATCAGATTGCAGACCTGAGAAACACCAACGTCATCTGATTTATTGAATTATTGCCGCGAAATCTGTTGCCAATTTGGGCTGAATCTGCTACAATACGCTGACAGGTTATGAATGCTGTTTAATCAGCCTGACCTACGGGGCGTA
>CAZMWO010000098.1:0-1545 GCA_964569565.1 uncultured bacterium
TGATGATGATGATGGACCCGCTCTTAATGTTGCAAAGCCGCCGATTCTCGCCAATGAAAGAACTTTCCGCACAATGCTGCTCATCTATGACAGCAGAATGAATATCAGAACAATAGACACCCGACAGCAACGCGACTAGAAAATATCTGAAAAAACCGGGCAAGCGTAAGTTTGCCCGGTTTTTTGCTGCAAAATGGTTTTATTAACGGCCGGTTCTTTTGTTTAAAATAGTTTCGAGCCGCGTTATCACCTCTTCATCGCATTTATATCTTTTTAAAAGACTTTTAACCACCTCGGCTGTAATGTCGATACCACCCTTCAGAACCAGCGGATGAGGGTTTATCGGTAATTGCTCCTGCACTGCCGGTTGCCGGCTTTGTTCAAGCCATTTTGCCGCTCCGTTCGGCTCATTGATTGCGCTCGAAGCGTGTTCCCGCTCTTTCTTCTGCTGTGCACTTTCCGGAGAATTCGCCAGAAACGCGTAATAAAGGTCAGTCTCGGCATGTGACAGGTTTCTGTCGGTAAGAATCTCAAAAGAACGTTGCATATTGCGCCGGCCATGGTCGGGCATTGCTGCATTGAGAACCAGGCTGAAGCCTTTTTCTTCTGCAACCTGCGCTACCGTTTCCTGAACTTCTTTTTCAATGCGGCGCAGCATTTCTGACGTCTGTTCAGGTAACATCAGATCGGGGTTAGCCAGTTTGAAACCGATGAGATTGCGCTTCTGCCAAAGCTCACTTATCTGACGATTTTTGTCTTCTGTTTGTTTTAGAAGTTCTTCTTTTGCTTTCTGGTCCGTCGCTTTCTGCAGATCATTCATTAGAATGAACTGCTTCTGCTTAAGCGAAGAGTATTCGCGATTGATCGTCTCGAGGTCTTTTTCGAGCCCAATTCTGGCTGTTTCGCCGAGCTTGAGCAGTTCCTGTCGCTTTTCATGCAGCGCCTTGGCATCCAGTCCGAATTCAACATTTACAAAGCTCATACGATTGAAATCATAAAGCGACATGAGAGGATGCAGCGCGGTCACAACGGTTAGATCAACGACTCCCGGTTGCTGGCCGGTCAGGTTTATCTGCTGGCAGAAAACGGTTGAGCAGATGCAAAGAATTGCTGTCAGCATTCCGGCTGTAGTTTTGTAATTCATTCACGGCTTCCTTTCAAATGACTTCTGGAATACCACCGGCCGGCGGCATTGTGGAAAAATCAGGCTGATTTCGTAGGCATTATCGAGATATTCGCGGATATAACTTTCCTGCGGGCTCCAAAGATAAGTCTGCAGCGGGCTTCCCAGCCAGTTTGTGTGAACGCGGGTTGCCGGCACCGGCAGGTAATTGAGATAGACGGCATTCTCCTCTTTAAAGCAATTTCTGATGTCGGCAACCAGATTGCTGATATCAGGCAGAATTACACTGTCTCTGGTCGTCATTTGTTGTAAAGTCTGCTGCCGGGCGATAAGATCGTATTTTAAAGATTTAAGGCTTTTTTCCTGTTCGGCGAGTTCGCGGTTCTTTTGCCAGCCGTCAGCTTCGTCCGCCGAACCGCTTG
>CAZMWO010000098.1:1555-9968 GCA_964569565.1 uncultured bacterium
CTGCCGGTCGATTTCCATAATTTCCCGGCTTAGAGAGGCGATTTCGTCGGGTAATACGGTTGAATTCAAGAAGCAGCGTGTTGTCGGGTCGTAACTGGCACCGGTTGGATGTTCGGCAATGAAAGCTGCAAGGTCGAAAGACCGGTAGCTTTGAGCTGTCAGCAGGTTGCTGCCTGCCAGTATAAGCATAAGAATGATGAGTTTTCTCATATAGGCCTCTATTCTGAAAATCTTCTATTCAGGCAGATCGGGGAAGTCGAAAGTATAGGGGTCGAACACCTGCTCAGGCCTTCTGGCAAGGAGGTTTTCGGCCAGCAGCTGCTCGGCGTACTCATGGTTATCTATCAACGCTCTTCTGGTCTGATAGACCGGGAAAATGGCGAGAGAGAGAATTCTTCCCGGCAGCGGCAGCTGGAAAAACACCAGAGAAACCCATGACATCCCCCTGTTTTCCTGGGCCCATGGCGACTGCCTGCTGGCGTAAACCGAGCGAATTCTCGATGTCTGCATCAGCACCAGTTGAAAGCAGCGGTTGTCCGAATTGCTGTCTGCAAACAGTGCTATCTGAAGCTGGTTGTTGTCTGAACCTATGATCAATGGCATATCTGACTGGTCTCGCCGGTCCCTCGCCAGTTCAACAACCGATCCGTTCATGGCAAGTGTCTGCCATGGCAGTTGCGCCTCCCAGTTCGGCAGTAATGGCAGAAGCGCCCGCGAAAATGAACTTAACAGATTGTGGTTGGCGACCCACAGTATTTGTTTGAGACTATGTCGCGGGAATTTGTCGAGGATTGCATCCAGTTCGGCCAGTGGCGTGAGTGGAGCCGGCAATGGCAGGCGCAGGTAAAACATCTGCTGCCAGTCATGCAGCGCGAGACTGCAGCCCTGAGCCGTACAGGCATTCAGTGAAAGCCAGACAAGTGTTACAAATACTGCAAATTTATACCGCAATTTCTGCATGAGAATACTTTATCACGCTATTCTTCGCAGCTCAATACCGATTTGCCCCGGCCGGAACTACGGCATGTATTTTATCAGGTTTTGCTGTATCATGCAGTTTGATTCGTGCGCAGGAGGTTGAATATGAACGGGGAAGGGCTGCTTGAAAAGGTTAAGGATCTCTGCGACAGGGAATATGAGAATCTTGTCGGCATGTTGGGCCGCCTGATTGCCTGTCGTTCTCTCAGCGGTCATGAAGAAGACTGTGCCAGGCAGCTTGCCGGCTTTCTCAGAAGTGCCGATGTTCCATGTTTTATTGATGCGCGGGGTAGTGTTCTTGCTGTATTTCTGCCTAATAACACC
Organism: uncultured bacterium; assembly: GCA_964569565.1. Taxonomy (GTDB): domain Bacteria; phylum Muiribacteriota; class Ozemobacteria; order Ozemobacterales; family Ozemobacteraceae; genus Rifleibacterium. The sequence continues at coordinate 2,858 of CAZMWO010000098.1, forward strand.
TCCCGCCCTCCGGCAGATACTGCGTCAGGTCAGGTCAGGCAATGGCTGGCCGCCGAGCTCGCCATGGCGCGCGCCGCCGGACGGAGGGTTCTCGCTTACAATGCACACATGGATGTAGTTGCGGCCGACACGCCTGAAGACTGGAAGTCTGACCCGTTCGTTGCCGACCGCCGTGATGGGCGAATATATGGCCGCGGCACCTGCGACATGAAGGGCGCTCTGGCTGCAATGGCCATGTCTATCGCCCTGAGTCGCAATCTTGCTGATTCTGCCGCATCACAGGCTGTGGTTCTCGGGTGCTTCTGCACAGAGGAAGAGGCTGGTGAGGGCCTGGCATTCAGAGACCTCTGTGAAGAATTCGATTTCAGGCCTGATTTTGTTATACTCGGGGAACCTTCAAAAATGCAGATTGCACGCGGGCAGCGTGGTAAGCTGGAATGTCAGATCGAAACCAGCGGTGTCTGTGCGCACACTTCGGTGCCAGAAACCGGAGACAGCGCGGCCTATAAGCTGGCACGGGCAGTGCTGGCGGTCGAAGCCTTTGATGAAGCTCAGCGCAAACAGTATGGCACCGGATCAGATAAGGTGCTGCAGCGTACTACAGCGGCAGTTACCTCTATTCAAAGTTGGCCACAAAGCAAGAGTTTTGTGCCGAACCGGGCGTTGGCACATATTACAGCCCGTCTCGCCCTTGGCGAAAATCTGGCTTCTCTATCGGCGAAGCTCGCGGCTGATCCGAACTGGCCAGAGGCCAGAATCATACCTGTAGTCTATCGTGGCCGTTCTTACAGAGGGCGAGAAAGCGACTGGAGCTCAGAGCACCCGGCCTGGGAAACGCCTGTGGACAGCACGTTTTTTCAGGCGCTGGAAAAAACGGCATCTCTGGTTTTTGGCTACAGGCCGGCGAACAAGATCTGGCCTTTTTCCACCGACGGGGTCTATAGTGCCGGAATGGCCGGCATTCCTACTCTGGGCATCGGGCCTGGTCATGAAGAAATGGCACACAAGGTTGATGAATGGGTGGCTGAGTCAGAACTTCTGCAGGCTTTACAGCTGTATCTGCTGCTGCCATTCTGTCTGCCGGATTGACTTATCGCTCAACCGATATTCTCAAGAAAGGTGCGATATTCATTCCGTGATTCTTCCTGGGCTCTGATGCGCACCTGATTTATCTCTTCGTGGTGCTCTCTGACAAGCTCGACGATTTCCTTGTCCAGTTTGTTGTTTTCCGCCATTTTGCTGAGAATCAGCAGCGTCTGTTCATTCGACATTCCCTTGCGGTATGGGCGGTTCTCGGTGAGAGCGGTAAAAACATCGGCGACTGCCATTACCCGCGACCCGAGCAGCAGTTTCTCCTGTTTAATCCGGAACGGGTAACCGCTGCCATCAAGTCTTTCGTGATGATATGATCCGAACTGGTTGATCAGCGAAAGGTCTTTGATCGGCTCGAGGACGCGATAGGTATAGAAGGTGTGCCCACGCATCAGGTTGAACTCATCGTCAGTAAGTTTTCCGGGCTTTTCGAGAATCTCGGCCGGTATGGCAAGCTTGCCCAGATCATGCAGAAAGCCGGCGACCTTAATCTCAAAACGTTCATATTCGTTCATTCCTGCCAGACCGGCAATGTGTTCGGCAGTGGCTGCGACTCCGCTTGAATGGGTTGCGGTGAAAGGGCTGCGAAAGTCGATCATGCGACGGATAAGGCTCGCCAGCGACAACAGCTCAGACTGGTCCATGCAGATTGTGTCGAGTCTGACGTTTTCCTCGAGCTGTTTGCTGATCAGCGGCGATACTATATCAAGCCAGAAATACTCCTTATCGGCAAGATTCATGAACACTTCTACCACCTGAGGATCCAGCATGTTGCCCGACACTCCGGTTATCCGTTCAACTATCGCTTCTGACTGGCTGAGAACCGGCCGTTTGCGGTCTATCAACAGAGCTACCCTGTCGGCCAGTTGCAATATCCTGCTCCCAAGCGGAACCGGTCGCCCTTTGTGGCTGCTTCCTTCGCCGTTGTTCCAGTAAACGTGATGATATCTGATCAGTTCGGCCGCCCGGCTCATTGGCGGAAAGATATTTATCAGATGGTAACCCATTTCAGCATGCGCCTGACCGGTTGTATACTCGAATCTCAGGGTTTCCATGCGCTCTGCCAGAGAAATCGCGCCGATATCGTGCAATATTCCGGCGCAGACAACTTCGTTCTGTTCCGCAGCGGGCAGTTCCATCGTGTCGGCAATGCGCATTGCAATCATGGCGACCTGCTTGTGATGGTCATTGAGCAATGGGCTGATCCAGTCGAGAATATCTGACAGACAGCTGAGAAAATCAAACAGTCTGAGCCGGTATTGTGGTTTCATTATTCGGTAGCTCCGCTTTTAACTGCCTTATTATAACCCGATTCGGCCCGAATTGAATAAGAATTTTGCAGTCGTGTCTGCCGGCAACAACTGCCGGCAGACAACAGTCCGGGGGTAAGATTACATTATTGCCGGTTCTTCTTCATGGCGGGCATTCTCTTTTCCGGGGCGGTTGAGAAAGGTCACCTGATCGCCGACAACCTGGGTGATATACTGAGTCTGGCCATCGCGGTTCTTGTAGCATCTGGTCTGCAGACGGCCCTCGACCAGAACGGCGCCACCTTTTTTGAGATAGCGGGCGCAGGTTTCGGCGGTGGCGTTCCAGACAATGATGCGGAAATAGGCGGTTTCTTTGTGCTTTTCGCCGTCCTGTGAGCGCCACTGCTTGTTTACCGCCACCGGAAATACGGTCATTGCCTTACCATTGCTGGTTTCCTTGAGCTGCGGATCACTTGCCAGGTTGCCTGCCAGAATAACACGATTCACACTTACCATAATTTTTCCTCCAGATTATTTAGGCTGACCTTTTAACCGGTCGCAATAGTTAATCAGCCGAAAAACGATTTGGGGAAAAAATATTTTCAGATTCTTTGTCGCAGGCGATAGTAAATCAAGCCCAGCCACTCATGTAGAGCGCCTCTCAATAATGTCAGATGGTTTTCTGAACTGTAAAATACATTAATCTGGTTATGCGAAGGGGCCGGCAGTACTTCAAAGCCAGACTTGATGAATGTCAGCCGGCTGCGGTAGATATGGGCTCCGCTGGTGACGAGAAGAATACGGTTGATGTTCTTTGCTGCCAGTTCTTTGCGGGCATAAGCAGCCTCGGTAAAGGTTGTGGTAATTTCGGGGCTGACAAATATGGTAAAGCTTGCCGGGTCGAGGCCAAGAAGTCTGGTGTAACTCGCCACCCAGCCATATTCAAGGTGTCCGTCTTCTTTAGAATAGCCGGTGCTGATGTAAAGATGGGGGGCTCGCCCGGCTTTGAGCAGGTTCACACCATGCGTGACTCTCTGTATTCCGCTTAACTGGAACTCTCCGGTCTTTGTCGCGCCTGAGGCGAGAACCAGGATGGCTTGCGCGTTTTCAGTCGAATGTTCCAGCATCAGAGGGCGTGCCAGATAGCCGCCAAGCGGGTATATATAGCATGCGAACATCATCAGCAGCAGAAATACCTGGCCGGCGACCAGGCTTGACAACAGTTCCATTCGAGCTGAAGCAGTCTGTCCGGCAGCATGGGCCCGGCGGATCCCTCGCCAGAAGGCGAACGCCAGAAGTCCGGCGACGATAATAAGAATCGCCGAAAAGATCTTTTTGGGAGTTTGTGAGAGCTGGTCAACCCAGATAAAGGATGCAAGCGGCAGCAGAAATGCCACTGCCTTGATTAACAGTTGTGTGATCATTGTTCAGGCCTCAGTTCGGTGTTAGTTTTGCGTTTTGTCTCGACATCGAATTCGATGAACTCACGGCACCAGCAGAGGAGGTCGCGGCGCAGCGAGAGATGTTGTTCGAGAGCTTCAGCGGCATTGTTGCCGGCGACGATTCTATCGAGCTGGTTGCGGGCGCGCCCGTAGATTGCCTGTGCGCGTGAAACCAGCAGCATGAAGTCTGCATCGTTCGCTCTTGTCAGGAGCTGCGAGTTAAGAAGAGCGTCAGCAAGAATCGACGTGGCAAGATAGCGGTCGCGTACAACCTGTTCCACTCTCAGGTCACCGGGTTGTGGCGCGGGCGATATATGGCTGCATACCCGGTTGATAATTTCATTTCCGACCAGTGCCAGCAGGTATACGTGTGCCTGCAGAAGGCGCTCAGGCTCTTTTCTGAGGTTGCTGCCGTCGAGGTCCATCAGCTGATGGTAGAGGTTCTGCGTGTCGATGCTGAGCATCGATAAAGGCAGAAGATCAGAGCCGGTGTCGCTGGAAGACTTTATCGGTCGTCGCCGGCAGCCGAGAAGCATAGCATCTATCGCCCTGACCAGCTTTTCGTCGCGGAACGGATTGTTGACGCGGTAATCGGGCGGCGCCGGCTTTTCGCTTTCAACTGGCGGTCTGGCGGGAATTGCAGCTGTTGAAGGTGTTCCGGTGAACTCAGGAGTTCTCAACAGTCTGGCATCGTCTGCTGTGTCGGCTTTCAGAGCCGGTTCGCTGAGTGGTGCAGCGTTGCCACTGACTTCTCTATGGTTCAGAAGGCTTAGTGCATACAACGAAAGAGCGAAAAAACCGGCAATGGTGATGCCTGAGAGGTTTCCGGCGTAAAAAAAGTGACCGGGCAGACTGGCTGATTTCTGCAGAAAAATCAGCATGCCGTCGAGCAGCAGCGTGAGTGCTGGAGCCAGCAGCAATGCCAGCGAGGGGAATGGTGTCGCCAGAATGACTATCAGAAAAGAAATCGGCAGAATATAGCTGAAAACCCATAAAAGCATTGGATTTACCAGCAGAGCGACAACTGATACCGTGCCAAACAAAAAAGCCGTCATCGGAATTGTCGCGATGTTGGCGGCCAGAGCTGCCGCAAGGTAACGCGACAGATTCCCCGGAAAATAGAATCGTTTGAACAGGCTTTCGATGGGCCGGCATAGATAGATTATGCCCAAAACAGCTGTGAAACTAAGTATAAACGCGGCGTTTGAAATGTTTTGCGGATCATACAGCAGCAGCATTAGCGCTGCCAGAGCAACTGGCCTGACCGCTGACGGCGATGCCTCAAAGTGAAGAACTGTCGAAATGCAGAGATACATGGTCAAGGCGCGCCATACTGATGGGCTGCCTGATGTTGTCATCGCATAAACGACCAGAATGGCTGCTGTCAGCAGGCTTCTTGATATGGGAGGGATTTTCAGCCAGTGGAAAATAGCGGCAAGCAGAACAATAAGAATCATCAGGTGCTGCCCAGAGATGGCCAGCAGGTGGCTTATGCCGGTTTCTTTGAAGAGTTGCCGGTCTTCATAGCCGATGCCTGATGTGTCGCCCAGAATGAACCCGGTTACAATTGCGGCGTGCCTCTGGGGAAGAGCCATTTTGAGGTTGTTTCTGATCTGCAGCTGCAGTTTGCCGAAAACCCTTCCGGAGTCGAGCAACCCACTCTCAGATTGCAGGTCGGTGCCACTGAATACAGGATTGCGGTTCATCTGGGTGATAGAGAATCTGCCGGAACATGAATAGCGCTGTTCCGGCTCCGGCAGAAACGGGTTGGCGGTAATTCTACAGTCTATGGTAACTGGTATGCTGACCAGCTGGTCGTCGAATTCAAATTCGGCGTCAACCATTCTGAAAGACACATAGCCGCTACGAATGCTGCGGTAATCGCCTCGAAAAGTACCGGTCAGCCGGCCTTTGACGCCATCGAGCTTGAAAAGTTCAACAAAGTCGTAACCAGCTGGAACCCTGACCAGAGCATAGAATATGCCGGCACCGAGAGCGGCAGTAATGAGAAATTGCCAACGATAGCGCTGCAGAAACCCGGGCAGGCTAAGGATCAGGGCAAAAACGGCGAGCGCAAAGAAAAGCCAGGCGGTTTCTCTGGCAAAAATCTCAGCAGCAGAAATGCCGATGATGAAGAAAACCGTGAACAGCGGCAGTATTTCAAGCTGTGGAACAGATATTTCCCGGGACTTTCCTGACTTTTCCATAATGTAGAATGCATTCTACATTCTTCGCGGCCGAAAAAAAAGGTCAATCAAGTCTTAATATCGTCAGGGCCGGGTGTTTTACCTGCAGGGTGTAGATGGCGCCGCCTTTGTCGATCCAGTCGGGGCGGTTTACGTCATACCCGGGGTCCTGCAGTGTGGTTGTTCGCTTATTCATGAGTCTGCCCTCATTGTCCAGCGTAACGTAGTGGCGGGCCAGCTGGGTGTCGTAGACGACATGCAGATTCATCTGGCTGTCATAGCCAATCAGCGAGCACCATACTATCGGATTTTCTGCATTAAGGCGTGCCAGCCTGGTAAGTTCGGCGCCGGGTTTTTCACAGGTCAGCACATACCACTGGGTGATATCTTCGTCACTGGCTGATATCAGCGCCAGGCGTGAAGACTCTGCAACGGCCAGGCCGATATTGCCGGCAAGGGTCGTCTGTGGCCTGCCGTCGCTGTTTATAACAACGGTCTGACGCAGAGCTACGTCTTCGATATAGATATTGCCCTGGCCATCGCTGTGAATTCGGTTTATCTGCGACCAGCGGTGGCCGCTCTCAGGCGATCTGAATGACCGTGCCCTGCCATTGCGTACATCGATTTCGATGATGGCATTATTGGAAGCGTCAGCTGCCAGCAGTCTGTTGTTTATGCCGGGAACCAGATCTATCAGCAGCGGATCTGAGGCCAGGCCGGCTTCTTTTGCCGCAGCGATCAGGTCGTATTCACGAGCCTGGCGACCGGTTGCGTCGAATGCGAGAATGCGGGCGTTAAGGCTGTCGCCGACCCACAGATTGCCTTTTTTGTCGGTGATAAATGCCATCGGACCCTGGAAGGGGCCATCGAGCATGCTGCCGTCTTCTTCGCTCAGCCACATAAGCTGCTTTTCGCCGCTTCCCTGTGAAAAAACCAGCCAACTGCTGAAATCAGCATTGGCTGGTTCCGGGTTCATTGCCAAGGTCGCATTGCTGATGAACATCAGCAGAAACACTAAGACTCTTATCATTATGACTGACCTGATCTCCACTCTGACTTCTGTTGCCGTCCGGCCGGGTTATTATGTCAGGTTTTGGAGAGGCGGTCAAGCATGGTATCCATGTTTTTTACGCGGTAGACA
>CAZMWO010000099.1:0-9924 GCA_964569565.1 uncultured bacterium
ATTGATAGCTATGGCTCTGAGTCAAAATTGCCTGGCTCGAAATTTCGCTAATGAGGCCCGGCGCCTGACCTCCTGTCGCGCCGGTCATAATCGCCATCCTGGCGAAAAAAGCACGCCTGCGCCCTTGTATGATTTTTTACCAGGCGTGAATTCTTATATAAACGAGCATTGAACCTTGTCGCGAGGCCTGAAGGCCAGATCGCTTCTATCCTGATGCTGCCGAGTATAGATGACCTCCTGTCAGCAAAAAAGCATCCCGTCTGATGGCCGAAGCTTCAGGGTTTATATTTCAGTTCGAGCCTGGTACTGGAAATATTGGTTTCAAAACTCGAGAGATCTGCCCCATTCAGAAACAGATCGATAAAAAATGAGCGGGCCTCAGGTTCGATGGTCTGATAAGGTGGGCGCGGCTCAACTGAAATGCCGCCGACCGTTCTCGAGCGGTCGAAATATATAGTGATAATATAGGCCGATATTACCATACGACTGTATTTGCCAAAAGCATAGGAGTAATTCTTGGCACCATTTGCACGCAGCATTTGCTCTACCGTGTTGACCGGCATGCCAAACACTCCGATTTCCTGACCGGCAGGTGGGGCTTTGAGATGATTATCCATCATCGGATCGTAAAGTGAGATCGACATCGATGCCGTTGGCCTGGCCGGCGGTTTAACTACAGCCGCGCCAGATGCGACAGGGGCTGTTATTGCCGGCTTAGCAGGCTCAGACGGCTTCCCGAAAAAGTTCGGCATCTGCGCCTGCACACTTACATGGCCTGATAAAAGCATAAATGCCAGAGAACACAGTATTCTTTTAACTTTTTTCATATTTGCGGTAAAATACCTGTAATAATTATTCTATCATTATTAGATCGGATGAATGAAGATGAGTCTGCAGGGAAAAGTAACGGCGGTCGAAGACGGCTTTGCCACGGTCGAAGTAGAACCACGCCCGGAATGCAAGGGCTGCCATGCCTGTACCGGCCTTCTCGACGGAGAAAAACGTTCGGCGAAAAAACAGATAAGGGCGAAAACCGATAATTTCAAGGTCAGCATTGGCGATGAAGTGATTCTGGACTTACACCCCGGCGAAGGAACAGTGGCGGCAATTCTGATATTCGGCCTTCCCATCGCAGGTTTTATCATCGGCATGTCATTAACCCCATGGTTTTGCCAGCTTATCGGAAGTCAGATCAGCGATTTCTGGCGACTTATCGCGGGTTTTGCTGGCATGACTGCAGCATTCGTTCTGGTTGCCATCGCAGCCCGCACCCGGCAGGCCGAAAAATTGAGTCTCAAGGTCGTTCAGGTAATAATGCCCGAGTCACAGAAACCATCTCAGAATACTGAAGTCTGAACCGTAACCCGGGAAACTGGGGGCCATGATATCATGGTTTTCAGGGGAAAAAAAATCCCCGGTTCAAAAAGCCGGGGACAAAGTGAGAGGATCTTTTGAGAGGATTGTTGAGTCATCGTCAGATGACAAAATTATAAAAAGCTTTCCGGGCCATGCTGTGGCTATTCATTGGCTGTGGTGTTGAGTTAGTTGGGTATGTTATTGTGACTGTGTGATGATCAGAAGTTGATTGTGCTGTTTCTTAGAGAGTGGCGGTTTTATTTCCATGGAGTGATAGTGCAATAACAAAGTATGAATATACTTTAACGACCCGGAAAACGCTTTTTCATTTTTCAAAGAACTACGCAAATAATAGAGCAAGTTCCGTGCCAACTTTATTAATTGAATTTTAGCCCTTTTCAGGGGTATAAGTGGTTAAAAATTTACACAAGTGCATTTTTTTCACACACACCGATATTCGGCCCTCTCTTTGCATCTGATCTATACTTAGCCATGCATAAAGCTGCTATTTTTGAGGATGTTGAGCGATAGAATCACCGCATATTGAGATTTGTTTCACAATCAGCTCCGTTATGTGTGCTAAATTCACAGCAGTCATTAGATGAAAATTTGGCACATGTAAAAATTGCACACTATGCGCCAGAATTACCACAGCCTCACACCTGACAGGTACAATCAGCTCTCCGTGTTTCTAAGACAATTTGCACAAGACTCTTGTCGCAAATACCTTTGCTTCGCGACAGTGTTTGCGATAGAATGGCAGCATGACTACAATCCTGGCAGCAGCATTAAATACCAGACACACACACAGCGCACTCGCCCTTGCCTATATCAAGGCCTACTGGGAAAAGGAACCCGGGCGGCAACCTGTTCAGGTCTGTGAATTTGATCTGAATCAAACAAACGAAAGCATCATAGCCGAGCTGGTTTTGCGACAGCCAGATATTCTTGCTTTCTCTGTTTATATCTGGTCGCTGCTTCGCACAATCGATATAGCCGGAGCGATAAAGGCCGCTCTTCCCGGCACCACCATAATTTTAGGTGGGCCTGAAGTTTCTTACAATGCAACGTGGCTTATGCAAAGACATGACTGCATTGATTACATCGTTCGCGGCGAAGGTGAGATCACTTTTGCTGAACTTGTGCAAAAATTGATCGATGGTATTTCGACCGACGATATCAAAGGTATTACCAGACGAGACGGCGACACTATTATTGAAAATCCGGCACGTGAGCTCATATCAGATCTTGATACCATACCCTCGCCATTCCAGGCAGGCTTCTACAAGAAAAAACACAGTTTTACCTATTATGAGGCATCACGTGGCTGCCCTTCGCGCTGCTCTTACTGCCTGAGTTCGGTTCTCGGACATCTTCGTTATTTCTCGATCGAAAGAGTAGAGGCAGATCTCCAATGGTTTTTCAATTCAGATTACCGGCAGGTTCGCTTTGCCGACCGCACTTTCAACCACGATCGTGCCCGCGCCAGACGCATAATCAACTATGTTAAGGCACATAATCACAAAAATATCAACGTACACTTTGAAATTCAGGCTGATTTTCTAAGTGAAGACATCATTGATCTCCTGGCAGACGCACCGGAAGGAATGTTTCATCTTGAGATCGGCATACAGTCGACAAACCCGGCAGCATTGCGTGCGGTAAACCGGCGCTTTGACCTGGCGATTCTCACGGAAAGAGTTCAGCAACTCAAGCAGCGCACAAAATGTCACCTGCATCTCGATCTGCTTGGCGCCCTTCCCGAAGATTCCCTGGCAGATTTCTGCAAAAGTCTCGATCAAGTCTGGCTGCTACAGCCTGACAGTATTCAGATCAGCCTGGTAAAAGTGCTGCGGGGAACGCCGCTGGAAGCTGCTCTACAGCAACATAAAATGACAGCAATGCCTACCCCACCCTATACAGTTTTGCAGACAGGCTGCCTCAGCAGCGTAGAAGCCATACAGATACAGGATATCGGGAAGCTGGTTGAGGGCATTTACAACTGCAGACGGTTTCCCGACAGTCTCAACTTTATTGTCAGCCGACTCTTCAGCGGCCTGGCTTCTGAATTTTTCAGCCGACTTGCGTTATTCTGGCGTAAGCACACCCTTACGTTCTATAACTTCAGCCCGGAAAACATTGTAAAATACCTGCAAATGTTCGTAACAGAAGACTTTTCGGGCAGATCTGAAGCATACATGCTGCCTTCGCTGCTTGAACACGAACTCCGGCTGACACAAAAGGTTCCAGTCAGCAGCAACCCTGTGCTGACGCCGAAATTCGCCAATACCGTCAGACGAACCAGATACCGGGTTAAAGCGGGTTGTCGGGTTCTCTGGTATGAATACGACCCGTTCGCTCTGGCTGTCGCCTGTGTAGACAATCCGTGCCCTGTAACGCCGGCGCCGGTTGCGTACCGCTTTGAACCGGATCTTTCTGCTACTCCCGATGTAAAGGTAATCGAGCTGGATCTCGCAGAGAAATTCGTTATTTCAGCAGTCCAGGCAAGAGCAGATGAGAACTGCTGGACCGCCGGCTGGGAAAAACTCTGGGAAAAAATTCCCCCACCCGATTTTTCGCAGACTCTTGAAAAACTTGTTGAATCAGGGCTATTATATATTGCAGCGGATGCTACGAAACACATCCGCCCCGAAAACGACTAAACAGCGAGGTTGCTCATGCCTTTTTATACCTACCGGCCGCGCGATCCGAACAAATCCTGCAAATATTGCAGGGATGATTTTGAGATAGTTCAGAAAATCACCGAAGATGCACTGCAGATATGCCCTGATTGCGGCAATGAAGTCGTCAGGATAATTTTCCCGGCCCGGCAGAGCACAGAAGTGCCGACCGACAAACTGTTGTCTGATGACAATATCAAAAAACACGGTTTCAAGAAGCTGAGAAATGTCGGAGGCGGCAAGTTTGACGAGGTCGTCTGAGATTAAGCTGCCACCTCTGCCCTATCGTGGACGCCTGCTGCAAACGAAAGCACTGGTCACCCCCTTCGCGCACACACGCATCACTTTGCGCGATAACTTTCTGCAACTGTCATTATCTTCTATTGACGCTCAGTCGGAAGATTTGAACGGAAAAATTTCGGAGCATATTTACAACTGGCTGCGGGCTCAGGCCAGAAGGGCTTTCTGTGAAGATGTTGAAACACAGAAGACACGACACGGCTTCGAATACCAGTCGGTGTCAATCAAAGACACAAGATCTCGCTGGGGAAGCTGTTCTGCCCGAAAAAATCTGAATTTCAACTGGCGCTTGATCATGGCGCCGGCCGATGTGCTGTCGTATGTGGTAACGCACGAGACTGCGCATCTGAGCCACCTCGACCATTCAGAGCATTTCTGGAAACTGGTATCGGAAAGATGCCCGGGCTACCAGCACTACAAAAACTGGTTACGCCACAACGGCTCTAATCTGATGAACTGGGATTACGTTGTCAAAGCTGGCTGAGATAAGCTTCTGCCTTCTGGTTGCCCTGCAGCTGTTCGAACTTCAAAATATCTCTGATGCGGCTGCGCAGCGTATGCAATCGGCTTCTGGCCAGGTCTGATGACGAAGCATAAACATCTGTAAATTCGTCGAGCACTTCATAGCTGCCTTCGGCAAGTTCTTCCCGGATAGTGTCGATTATCAGATCTTCATTGTCGGCAATCTTCTGAAAGCCAAAATCAAATTCGACCTCGGCAGAAGCTTCGTCTTCGCTACCGAGCGAGCTCATTACATTTCCGGTGGATTCCTCGAGGCCTGGACTGCCTGCGATTTCTTCAATCATGCTGCGGCTGCGCCTGCGATTCGGGCGCGCAGAAGAAGTTCCTGTCGTGCGGGTCGATGCCACACGCGGAGCAGAACCGCTCGAACCTGCCGGTCTGATGGCGAAGCTGAAGGCGGCCGGTGCGGCACCGCGTGCAAAAGCCTGTTCAACCTTCATTACCTCAGGGCCGCGATTGACCACCAGCATCAGCATACGGTCATGCACGCTGGAGATTTTGAGTTTCCGGGTTGCTTTATAATCTTTGATATCGAGCCATTCGACTGTCGGCAGGCTTTTCCGGTCAGAAGAATATGTTACCAGCGCAACATCGAAACTGTTTGAATAGTTGCTGGCCTGAACTTTCTGGCCGGCAAACAGAACTGAGACATCCCGGCCACGGAGACCGGCCATGTTTATCTGAACGGCGCGGGCAGCCCAGCACTTTACTCTGCCTTTCACTTCAAAAGGTGGCTTTTCGAGTCGCAATTCAGGACGTAGGGCAAATTTTGCCAGCGCCCTGTTGTAACCGTAGGCTCCACGTTCGATGCGATCGTCGTTAAGGTAATTGGCGAGACAGAAACTGCGAAACAGGTTGCGAACATTATTCTTGATGCCCTGCTTGGTGATTGCCGCGTTGAGTCCGGAAAAGCCCTGCGAAGTCTGGGCAACCATTCGACGGACAAAGGCACGACGGCGGTCATCGGTCGATGCGATACGGATTGAAATGTAATATGCCCAGAGATAGACCTGACCATAATTTGCGATCATGTCATCATCAGCCCAGGCGGCCAGATTGTTATGCGGGTTCCTGATGAAGGCGCTCAACTGAGGTGGGTGACCATAACCACAGAGAAACTGGGATAACTGCGACAGGCTTTCGTTCACCCAGTTGAATTCTTTCGGGTCGTTGTTCCAGTGGATCATGTGCTGAAATTCGTGGGCGACTACGCTCATGAATTCTTTCGAACCCGGCACGCACGGGTAAATATCTAGATAAAGCATCTCGCGCTCGTTGCTCTCGGGTTTTTTCGAGCGGTTATAGCAGTCTCCGGCATAAAAATAGCCGGCAGTAAAACCACGGCGGCCCTGTGACGGGTTGAAGCCATCCTGAATGTCGAGCAGAAAAAGGGTTATACGCGGGTCACCATCGATACCGGGCGACCATTCACTGCCGAACATCGAGCGGGTATTTGCGTATATTTTTGAATCAAATTCGGTTGCAATACGAGTTATAGCATCGGCAGACACTTTTTTGCCTTCCTGAAGATAGACATAGCAATGCCTGCCAACTTTTTTCAGCTGGGCGCGAACTCTTTCACGTTTTCCGGTGGTTACGTTGATAGTAGTGAAAACTTCGACGTCGCCGACTGCCGGTGGCTTAGAATCAGCATAGGCATTGATGCCGCCCGAGGTTCTGAACATGAACTCGTCGCGCGTCTCTTTGGCCACGTTATCAGCCAGCCAGCGCGCTTCTTCAGCGAACATGGCTGTCACATCAATAAGCTCGGCCTGACCCGGCAATGCACACATAACAAGCATCGCCAGCAGCCATAGCCGTGTTGAATTATACATCTGGATAATATCTCCCTGAGAGATGACAATAGTTAATTATACATTTCGATACTGATTACCGCCACCCTCTCAGCACAAAAAAACGCCGGGAAAAATTCACCGGCGTTTTCTGGCAGTGATTTCAGTAGGCGCGCAGCTGGCCGGCAGTTCTTCGCAGAGTGTCAGAACCGGTAGTTTCGGCGTTGAACTGGGCTACGGCAGCAAGCTGGTTAAGCAGCGGGCGCAGATTGTCGGCATCGACTTCGTCGTTCTCAAGCATCTGAACAACAGTATCGAGAGAAGCAGTGTTTCCGACAGCCAGATCGGCACCAAGTGCCCGGGCAAGTTCGCTGCTGGTAGCCGCGAGAGAGTTCATCGCGATCATGGTGGCGGCTTCATTCGCGCTGTCAAGATTTTCGGCAGTTTCAGCGTAAGTTTTAACGAGAGATCTGACATCGGCAGCAGCGGCACTTCTGGCGACCTGCTGGCCCTGATCTGCTATTTTAACGCTGTATGGTAGCGCTTTAGCTTTTGAGTAAAGCTTGTCGTCAACGCTCTCAGGGGCTTCTGCAATTATGATCAGAGTGGCTGTATCGTAGTCGCTGTCTGCTGCGACCGTTATTCTGCCGCCCTGCAGTTTACTCGAAATCTTGTCTATACTCAGGTAGGAAAGCTTTGGCGCGACACTGCCACGTGAATTGGCCATTACCAGTGCAACGGTAAAACTGTTATAGAGATCTTCACCAAAGCGGCCAAGCAGGCCGGCAAATGAAATCTCTACCTGGCTGCGAGCCTGGCTGAGATCAATCTTTATGGAATCAGCGCTCCAGAGAAAAATTTCGCCCGCAACTTCGGCAGGAAGAACACTGATCGTTTCAGAAACCGGCAGTTTGAAGCGTGCCAGAGTTTTGTCATAGGCATAGGTTCCCTTGGTGCCGAGGCGAGCATCGTTGATGAAATTGGTAATGCAAAAACTGCTGAAAGTGTTGGTAAAATCATGTGAAATTGCCTTGAGAGCTTCGACATAACCATCAACACCATGTTTTTCTGAAGCCACGAGTTTGCGGAAAAAGGCGCCTCGGTCTTCGGGTTTATCTTTGAGCAGCTGAGTCAGAATATAATAGTTCCAGAGGTAGACCTGGCCATAGTTGGCGAGCATCTGCTCATTCGACCAGGCGGTCATGCTGTTGTCGGGAGTGCGCATAAAAGCATGAACCTGATTGGCGTGGCCAAAGCCGCAAAGATATGGTGCGATCTGCGAACAGGCTTCATTCACCCAGGTGTATTCCCTGGCATCGTTGTTGAAGTGGATCATGTGCTGAAATTCATGCGCTATAGTAGATAGATATCTGTCGCTGGAAGGATCTGACGGATTGATGTCGAGATAAAACATTTCACGTTGATTTGACTTGATGTGCTCGGGCAGTTTCTCCTGAAGGAACGAGTCAACGGCGTAAAAATAGCCGCCGACAAAGCCGCCGGAACCGCTGTAACCGTCTTTGATATCGAACATCAGCAGGGTTATGCGTTCATCTCCATCGATACCGGGTTTCCATTCAGAACCAAATGTGCCGGTATTGGTGGGATAAATCACTTCGTCGAAATTTTTACGGACCTTTTCGACCGCTTCCGGGCTGATATTCTTGCCTTCTTCGAGGAATACGTAGCAATGTTTGCCAATAGCCTTGACCACTGCTTTTGTCTGTTCAAACTTGTTCTCGACGATGTTTTTGGTCCAGAAAGTCTCGATGTCACCGACTTCATAGGGTTTGCTGTCGGCTGACTGAGTGCGGAAGCGCGCGGCCTGCTGTTGCAGGGTTTCGCGGTCAACACTCGAAACGATCTCACGAACTTCGGCTTCGAACATGTGGGTAGCGTCAACCCACTCATGATCGGCATATACTACGTTAGATGCCAGAACCAGCGACATTACTATCATACTCAGAATCTGTCTGAAGGTTACCGTCATTTAAGACTCCCGGCTGCAGAATTTGTTATATTGAAGCAATTTTCAAGCCATCGCCAGAACAGGCTTGCAGACAGTAACTTTATCAGTCTAAACTGATAAAGTGCTGGAATTTGAGCAGAAAACTGCAATTTTTTTGCAGTCGGTCGAGATTGTGTTATAATCAGCCGCATGAAGGACTATTACAAAATACTCGAAGTTTCGCAGAACGCATCCAAAGAAGAGATCAAGAAAGCCTTCAAGCGGCTGGCCAAAAAACATCACCCCGACATAAACAAGGGTGACAAAAAGGCAGAAGAGCGCTTCAAAGAGGTGTCAGAAGCTTACGAAGTGCTTGGGCGCGAAGACGAGCGGCGTAAATATGACGACGCCAGATCAGGGCGTGGTTCATTCAATTTCGAGGGTTTTTCGAAAGACGGGCCATTTGGCGATTTCTTCTATTCGTCTTCTGGCAGCGCCTCAGACATGTTTTCAGAAATACTCAAAAATTTCAATTTTGGTTCTTCGCGCGATGGCAAAACAGGCTTCAGCGGCTTTGACAGCCTGTTTGGTGGCGGTTCGCGCCGGGGCGACCAGCATGCGGCAACTCTTAAGGTGCCGCTGATCACCGCACTGAACGGTGGCAAGGTACAGGTCAGCGGTTTGCCGGGCGGCACCCAGACGCTTGAAATTCCTTCGGGTTCTGCCAACGGAGCGATCATTCAGGTGAGAACTTCTTCGGGCAGCATGAAGCTCAAGCTTGAAATTGAGGATGAGCATCCTTTCAAGATTAAAGGGAACAATATCGAGACGACTATCTTCGTCAATATTGCGCAGGCAGTTCTCGGCAGCAAAATAAAACTTAAAGACCCGCGCAATCAGGATTTTATTCTGACCATACCCCCGGGTTCGCAGAACGGAGATACTCTTCGTCTACGCGGCCTCGGCCTGCCCGGTGGCGATCTGCTGGTAAAAATCGAAGTCACCATTCCCAAAAACATCAGCGAAGAAGAGAAAAAACATTTCATCGAGCTGGCAAACCGCATGAACTGGCGCTACTAATTTTGCGCTAACTGTTTGACCTGAGCCGATCATGTGGTAATATGGCGGCATGATGAAAACAAAACTGGTTGTTTTTTTAGTATTCCTGTTGTTGGCATCTGGCGGCTTTGCGCAGTCCCTGAAACCCTTGCAGGGGATTTCAATATTGCTCGACCCAGGGCATGGCGGAGCTGATCCCGGTGCAGTAGGCCCGACCGGACTCAAGGAGTCGGTCGTAAACCTGAGGGTGGCGCGCTATTTGAGA
>CAZMWO010000100.1:0-3989 GCA_964569565.1 uncultured bacterium
GGAGAACGGAAGATGAAGCACCTCGAATTACCACGGCAACCGCTTGGTTTTTTTCCGACGCCGGTACATGAGCTGGCGAATCTTGGCCGGGCGCTTGGCGGGCCGCGCATCTTCATCAAACGCGACGACCAGACCGGCCTGGCCCTTGGCGGCAACAAGGTGCGTAAACTTGAATACATCATCGGCCGGGCTCTGGCGCAAGGTGCTGACACCCTGATCACTGCCGGGGCCGGACAGTCGAATCACTGCCGTCAGACGGCGGCGGCAGCGGCAAGCCTGAACATGGCCTGCCATCTGGTTCTTGGCGGTAGCGCTCCTGATACCGCCAATGGCAATCTGCTGCTCGACCAGTTGCTCGGCGCACAGATTCACTGGGCCGGAAGGCATCGCAAGGGCGAAGATATTCCGAAAATCGAAGAAGAGTTGCGCAATGCCGGGCGAAAGCCCTTTGTCGTTCCCTATGGCGGCTCAAACGAGCTTGGCGCCACCGGTTTCGTCGAAGCCTTGTGCGAACTCGACAGCCAGACTTTTGCGATGCAGATCGACTTCGACCATATTGTCTTTGCTTCGAGTTCCGGCGGCACGCATGCCGGGCTGATGGTCGGCAAAAAGTTGCTCAAAAAAAACTACGAAATTACCGGAATCGCCATCGACAAGGTAGGCAGCGCCGAAAAGTCACTGCCAGAGCTTATATTGGATCTGGCCAACGCAACAGCCAGCTATCTCGAAACTGGTTTTGAGCTGACGAAGTCAGATCTGATCATCAATCAGGACTACACAGGCGCAGGCTATGGCATTATCGGCGAGGCCGAAAAAGAAGCAATCAGGCTGACGGCAAAACACGAAGGTATTCTGCTCGACCCGGTCTACACCGGTCGCGCCATGGCCGGCCTGATCGGCCTGATCCGCAAAGGCCGCTTCAAAAAAGATGAATTCGTTCTTTTCTGGCACACCGGCGGGGCCCCTGCCCTGTTCGCCAGCGCCGAAGACCTGCAATCATAAGCGGCTCTTCACATTTCGGCACCAAATTCGTAGTTATCAGTCTTCCGCCAGATCACGCTTTGCTATAAGGGCAAGGTTCGGTTGCGCAAACGTGGATTTCTATCGTTGTGTGCTTGAGCCTGGTGAGATGCGAAAGTCGCGAACTGTAGACTGACGGACAACAGCTGTCTCTGGCCACAACCGTTATAGCAGCAGCAAAAAAGCTGGAATTGAGCGGCCAGATGTGCAGGTCTTCCACTTTGCTGCTGCCATCAGATTCGATAGCGGTTATGACTGCGTCATGAATTGCTTTGTCATTGCCGTCGAGCAGAATGAAAGCGGTTGATTTAACCAGATCGTAAGCCCATTTTATTATCAGTCCGCCGCCGATGATCCCCATGAATGGATCGAGAAAAGACCAGCCGTAGAACTTGCCCGACAGCAACGCGACAATAGCCAGAATCGAGGTAAGTGCATCAGCGACGACATGCAGGTAGGCGGCTCTGAGATTGTGGTCATGCGCGTGATGGTCATGGTTATCATTTTCGTCGTGATCGTCGTGATCATGCTCGGCATGAGCGTGCGAATGACCGGCATGCCCGCCATGCAGAAGCCATATGCTGAAAACGTTAACTACCAGACCGATAACAGCGACTAAAATAGCCTGATCGAACGCTATTACAACCGGGTTCATCAGGCGGGCTACCGATTCGACAATCATGTAAACAGCTGTGGCCCCGAGAAACAGTGCGCTGGTATAGCCAGACAAAACGCCAAATTTGCCGGTTCCGAAGCCGAATTTTGCTGAGCCGGTAAATCTTCTGGCCATGACATAAGCAAAATAAGTAATGCCAAGGGCAAAAGCATGGGTGCTCATGTGCCAGCCGTCGGCAAGCAGCGCCATCGAACCGGTCAGAACCCCGGCGACTATCTCTACGAGCATGGTAATGCCCGTCAGTATGATTACATTCAGTGTTCGCCGTTCATTTTCATGAGCATGTTCACCAAAATCGTGACTGTGAAACTCATTATTGATATTATCTGCTGTCATGCGACCTGTCCTTTGCCTTATTTCAGCGAATCTTGTTCAAATGATCGATGAGCTCATCGATGAGCTGAGATTGATTTTCATTTTCCATAGCCGATCGTTGAATGCAGCCCCTGAGATGGTCGCTGACGATCTGCAGCCAGACGCCACGCACAGCTCCTGTAACCGAAACGACCTGCCTCAGGACTTCAATACAGTCGCGATCGCTTTCCACCATTCGACTCAAGCCCCTGACCTGGCCTTCAATACGGTTAAGGCGTTTTATCAGTCTTTTCTTATTCTGATCTGTGCCACAAAGACTCATAACTGCAACCTTTCAAATATAGAGTATAGGGGTATATACTATATTGCGCGCCAAAAGTCAAAGACAGCCGACCAGCCCCCAATCAGCTGAATGAAAACTTCTCGATCTATCGTCTTGTGCTGCAACTTTGGGCAGACAGAGTTCTCTGCCAGAATTCAGTCGGCGCAATATTCCTTGAGGATAAACTGCTCGATCTGCTGGGTGCTCATGATAGCTTCGGGCTGTGGCCAGGAGTCTATGTTTTCTGAATCCAGTTCGACAGAAGCCTGATTGGCTGGAACATTGCCGCCCGAAGATTTTTGCGCCGGCGCGGCTGTCGTGGGCTGAGCTGCTGGTCTGCTCGCCTGGACAGCTGCCGACTTAGACGCTTTCCAGGGTTCGCTTACTTTCCAGGCTTTTGCGCGACGCATGGCTTCTTCGTATTGAGCGACCGAGAGGCTCCTTTTCAGATTCTCAAGAGCAGCGACAGATTTATCAAGAGGGGCAGCAAGAATGTAGTTTTTGGCAGCCTCGACCAGGTCTTTTCTCACATACATCCCCTTTTCATGAATATAACCGAGAAGGTGAAAGGCAGCGGCGTTTCCAGTCCCTGCTGCTCGGTTCAACCAGGTCACCGCCATTTTCTGATCTTTACTGCCGCCTTCGCCATCGAACATCATCAGACCAAGCCGCTCCTGAGAGCCGGGATAACCCAGATCGGAGGCGATTGCGAAATATTCGCGAGCCTTTTTCGCATTTTTCGGCAGGCCTACCCCGTCGTAATGCATTCTGCCCAGCATGTCAAAGCCGACCGGGTTGTTTTTTGCAGCAGCCATTTCAAGATACTTAACGGCCTTCTTGTAATCAACAACAGCTTTGGGGCCATCGCAGAGTATCGCACCAAGCACGCCAGCCGCCTGATCGCAACCGGAATTAGCGGCCTTTTCCATATAGACAACGGCAGCCGGCCAGTCTGCCTGAGCACCAAAATTACCCATCAGGAGCAGTCCGGCAATATAATGTCCATAGGGGTCGCCCTTTTCAGACAAAGCCTTCGAATCTTTAAGGGCCTTTTCGAATGAATTAGTCTTGAGCAGTTCGCGAATCGCGAAATGCTCGGGGCGCGTCGGCTCGACCGCTTCGACATATTCGGCAACAAAGATCGCCAGTAAAAGAATAACCAGTAATTTTGCCGAGAAAGCTTTATAACTGTTCATTTGCCGGCCTCCTTGAGTTTGCCTTCTTTTTCGAGGCGATGATACATCTCACAGAAAATCTTGTTGTATTCAGCCTTAGGCCAGACATCGCTGAAATTACCTTCTTCGGCCTTACTCAGGGCAACAAGAATTCCGTTAATTTTGCTCTTATCTTCGACATAGCGCCTGGCGCTGAGTTTTCGCGCACGCTCAGCTTCGAGATCCATCAAAAATACCTGTTCATAAGCCTGAAAAAGGGAAGCCAGAACAGTCGCATCGGCGCGCGAAGCCATAACAAGCTTATCTTTTTTTTCGACAACTTCGAAATCACTGCGATTTTTGCTTAGACCCAGCTTGTAATGGGCAAAATCCATGAGCATTTTACGCAGCTGGGCACCATGACCGCCACCGGCGCTCAGCCACTCCATGCACTCGTCCATGAATTCTTTAAGACGCCCCTGGGCACCAGCCCGGCCTATTT
>CAZMWO010000100.1:3999-9920 GCA_964569565.1 uncultured bacterium
TGAAGGTAGCGAGCCATCTTCGAAGTAGATTCTTTTATAAAAGCGTCTGAATTCGCTCTCGTAATTGGTCTCACAGAAGCCGTCCCAGTCATCTTTGGCAGCTTCCCCAAAAGCAATCACGACACCGGCCAGGTTGCTGTAAGCCCCGACAGCGGCGGCAGCTGCGGCAATTCCAGCTTCTTTGTAAGCACCACTTGAAGCTGCTTCAGCAATTTTGAGCACCTCGCAGCATTTGTCCATGTTGGTTACTATTCCGTCGATAAGAGAAGTCACCAACCCTGAACTGCGCTGTTTCGAGAAGACAGAAAAAGCATCTTCAATTTTTTTGGAAAAGGCCGGGTCGAGCTTCATTGGTGGCAGCGAAACGCGGCCGGCAGCAAACTTGTTGAATTTTACGCGCGCGGCAGAATACATGGCGCTGCCTGATTTAGCGACTCTTTCAGTAATTTTATAACCAGCCCTTAAGCTCGTTTCCATTATCGTAACAAGCTTTTTCTGCAGATAGTGCGTTGCAATTCTGAGAAGTTCGGACACAAGAATTTCGCGAATCTTTTTGGAATAGCTGTTGAGATCTTTGTTGCAGCATTCACCAAAAGGAGTGAAGGTAACGTCGAAATTGTTGTCTCCTACCGTAATGACACCCTTGCCATTGGCCCAGAGCTTGCCGCTGAACGGGCCACCCTTATTATAGTCACTGACCTTTCCTTCCGGAATAATGCGCCCGCTGACGACACCACCATCGCCGCCCTTGAACTCACCTTCTATGCGAAAGTTATAGGTCTCCTGCCTTTTCTCATGTCTGGTTGCCTTAGCGTTGCTGTCGAATTCAACGGGTACGAGAAAGTGGTAGGTCTCAGTTCCCTTGCCGCTGATTCTGCCGCCATTTATCGAAAAATTCATCTGATACTCGATGTTGTGGCTGTTATACTCCGGCCATTTATCAGAAACGATCTTGATCACAGCAGTGCGCATGTCTTGCGAACTCTGCGCAGAAAGACTGTTACCTCCTGAGATAACCAGCAGCAACACGGTGAATAGAGACAGAAAAGTGCCATAACGGCGAAAACGCAGGAAATTTATCATTTGCCAACCTCGCAAAATAGATCTTAGCTCAACGGTAAAACATTCTGCTGACAGGCAGTCTGTTTTTCAGATATTCCGGGCGCCAGGTTTTTCAGAATCTATAGCTGCACCCGGCAATATTTTACATCATATTCATTTCTAAAAGATGCCAAACAGACAAAAAGTGACACATCTTTTCTGGTCATCAGTTTCCTGTATACTTTTGTCGAGATTTTTCTTATACAAAAGCTCATTGAATATTTCAGGCGCGAAGTCGGTTTGCTTTTTCGTAAGCTTGTGAGCGAAGCGAATCGCTGAAGAAAAAGCATTCCGACTGAGCTGCCAACCCAGAATGAGAATCATTCATTGAGCTCTTATATAAGTAGGGCCCTCGGCGGGTAGTTACGACCCTCACATGGCGGAAGCTGATTTTGTAAAGTTATGGCTTTGCGTCAAAATGCCTTACAAAAGGTGTTCCTGTATTAACCGAATGTTTAAACAGATATCACTGGATTCTGCGACTTCGCTTCGCTACGCGCATAATGACCGAAAAGTGTAATTGCCGGCGATTAAACAGACAGGTTGCCATTCATCA
This sequence comes from uncultured bacterium, assembly GCA_964569565.1. Taxonomy (GTDB): domain Bacteria; phylum Muiribacteriota; class Ozemobacteria; order Ozemobacterales; family Ozemobacteraceae; genus Rifleibacterium. The sequence continues at coordinate 5,657 of CAZMWO010000100.1, forward strand.
TCAGAAAGGCTTTGTCGATGCATCTTTTTACCGGCTCAGCATACCATGGCGGGAGAGTAAAATTGTAAACATCGGTATCGCTGATCAGCTGAATTTCGCTGTATGTGTATATTGAGCCTTTTTTTCTGACCACCTGAATCTCTTCGACCTGTTTTGAGCTGACCCTGAATCCTTCAGGCTTTCCAGGGTATTGCTCACGATAATCGAATTCAGCATCGCTGATTCTGATATCAACGGTAAGATATTTGACATACCGGTAATATAGCTCTCTGACGACTATCATGCCGAGAAAAAACAGGTCGAGCGTTACCAGCCAGTCAGGAACGGTTCCATGCGAACCCTTCGGCCCTGAGTAGATACCGGTCAAGATCATGAGCAGCGCAAAGACACAACCGAATTTATTCATTGGAACATAAGTTGAAAAAGCATAGGGCATACTGAAACTGATACGCAAAAGATTCTCACCCTGCTGAACCTTGATTCCATCAGGAATTCTAACCGACTCTGAAAGAATCTCATCCTGATACTTGATCAACAGCTCATAGTAAGGCTTGTTAAGCTCATCCCAGTTGCGGCCAGGACTTGACTCAGTAATTACATGAACATCTTTGTATTTTTTGTCTTCAAGATTGATGTAAAGTCTGGTTTTCAGTGCCACAGTCAGTTTTTCGGCACAGGCGCGAATCGGCAATAAAAAAGGGTGCCGGGTAACATTGAATTCAGACCCTTCAGAAAAAAGCGAAAGCTGGTGTATCCAGTTCCATTGGTCCTTTCCCTTAGAATTTTTGCCGGTAACGGCATAAACCTTGTACAAAATCAGATAATCAACTTCTGAAGGCGACATCTCACGACTCTTGATGCTGAAGCGGCCATCAGGCAGCGCTTCAAACGCAACCTTGCAGACGACAAAAGGGTCTAAATCCGCCGACCATTCGGACTTATCTTCTTCTAATTCATCATCATCAACTCTATTGTCGCTATCTTCTTTTCCCATTGCATTCCCTCAACTGATAACCACTTCGCCGTCATCGACTGGCTGCAACTCCGCTCTCGAATGCGGTTTAACCATGCGTCCAGGCATCATACCCATTCTTCGCCGGGCAGCAAAATAGAAAGCACCAGCATTACCAGCCAGAGAATGTCGGCAATGCGTTGCGCGCTGAGATTTTTAAACGTCACCGCATCATAACTGCCATTTGCCTGCATCAAATCGTGAGTAACTCCCTGTAACTCAACCTTTAACCGCTCTGATCCCATATGCCACCTCAACAACTTTATTTGTTCATGCAATTATAACAACTCAGCTACAGTTAAGCCATAATTACAGACAAATTAAAATCACAGGTTGACGTCTTAGACGAGGCAGAGAAAGACATTATACTCCTGGTAAAACGATCTGGCGGGTGCTGGTGCGTTCGATGAAGTAGCGATCGTGCGAAACCATTATAACTGTGCCCGAAAACTCTGCGAGAGCACCCTCGAGTGCCTCGCGCGCGTCGATTTCGAGATGATTGGTCGGCTCGTCGAGAAGCAGCACATCGGGTGCCATAAAGAGCAGGCGCGCCAGCGCCGTCTTGCTGCGTTCGCCGACACTCAAAGTGGCGATCTGCTGCTCTACTTTTTCTTTTTCGAGTTTGAGACAGCCGAGTATGGTGCGGGCGCGAGTCTGGCCGGCATAATCGCCAGCCAGCACATGTTCGAGAACGGTTGCCGAAAAGTCGAGCTGTTCGAATTCCTGCGCGTGGTAACCGGTCACCGCTTCTGGAGCCCAGTTGATCTGACCGCTGTCAGCTGCTTCGAAGCCTGCAAGCATGCGCATCAGTGTCGATTTGCCAGAACCGTTGGGGCCCACAATCGCCAGGCGCTCGCCGTTGAGCAGCGTCAATGAGAAGTTGGCGAACAAGCTTAATGAACCGTAGCTTTTGCATAAACCTTCTACCCGAAGCACGCAGCTATTTTTCAGATTCTTTTCAGGAAAGCTTATCGAGCGCGTTTTTTCGATGAATGGCTTTTCTGCCTGCGCCTTATCGACCAGACGATGCAACCGCTGCTCCATGGCTGTGGCAGCCCGTTGCTTGTTCTGCGTGCGCAGTAACGCCTTGGCCGAACCCTCGTCACGTTTGCAGATGCCGCCCTTTTTAGTGCGATCACGTTTTGGCTTGAAGTTTTCCATGCGGTTGGCATCATTGCGCTGTTTTTCAGCAGCCTGCTGCAGGCGATCGATCTGGCGATCGGCCAGTTCTGCCGCAAGGATCTGGTTCTGTAACTGCTGTTCCTTCTGCTGGCGATAAAAGCTGTAATTACCGCTGAATTCGGTCAGCGAACCATTTTTCAGCTCCCATATCCGGTCGCAGCAGTTGTCGAGAAAGCGGCGGTCGTGGCTGACGACCAGCCATGGAATCCTGAGATTGCGCAGATAGTTTTCGAGCCATTCGAGCGCCTCGACATCGAGGTGATTGGTCGGCTCGTCGAGCAGCAGAAAGTCTGGCTTGTCGAGTAGAAGCCTGATCAGGCCGGCACGGTTCTTTTCGCCACCACTCAGGCTTGCCATCGGGCGATGTAAAAACTCCTTATCCAGCGAAAACTCGTTGAACAGGCGTGCAATATCAGCCTCGACAGCATAACCATCAATTTCAGCGAACTCGGCATACAGCTCGGACAATCGCAAAGCATCTGCATCTGAAGCATGCTCGAGCCGGTCAATCTCTTTGCGTATAACGGCAACCTGCGGTCTGACAAATTCAAAGACTGTCTGCTCGACCCGCTCGCCGGCTTCCTGCTGTAGGGTAGCAAGGCACAGCCCCGGCTTGAAAGTCAGCTGACCGCTGAATCCGGCAATTTCGCCTGAAATGATTTTGAGCAGAGTCGTCTTGCCACACCCGTTCGGGCCAACCAGACCGATATGACTGCCCGAATCGACAGACAGGTTCAATCCGGTAAAAACCGGCGCAACTGTGGCGGGAAAAGCGTATGAAAGGTTGGAAACTGCGATAATCAACATACTGACCTCCTGATCGGCTAAAAGCCCAAAAACGGGCGCAAAACAAAGTTTTCAGCGATAAGGTCAGTTTACTTTCATCTTATGTCGCATCTCCTAAAGCAGTCAGGGCCGGCCAGCAGGCCGACCTTGACAGTATAACACAGTATCAGAACATGTGCAAAAACTACATGCTGATGATTTCGTAGCCTTCGGCGATCCAGCTGGCGAAGCCCGGGTGGCCCTGCATTTCGCCGAGCAGTGTCAGACCCTGACGTTCAGCTTCGGCGAGAATGCCCATTTTGCCGGCGCAGGCTTTGCAGATACCGCCAAGCAGGCCTTCAGACCTTACTTTTGCATAGAGTGGGGCAAAAGGAGTGCCTTCTTTGGCAAGCTGCTCGATCAGAGCAGTAGCGCTGCCTTCTATGATCAGCTTAACTTCATGGCCTTTAGCTCTGAGGTCGATGACGTTGAGAAGTGCATGGGCAAAGCACATAAGCTCGCCCTGAAAGGCAAATATCGCGATTTTTTTCATACAGCCGCTCCCGTTTTAGTTTCTGCGTTCTTTTCGCCGTGTTTGATATCGTCGACCAGGCGTTCGACGATCTGTTTGAAAAGCTGTGCAGTAACCGTTTTTGAATAGGCAACGACATAGGGAGTGCCCTTGTCGCATGAAGTGCCGATACCTGGTTCGATCGGCAGGCTGCCGAGAAAGTTCACATTGAATTCGTTGGCGGTTTTTTCGCCACCGCCACTGCTGAAAATCTCGGTGCGACAGTTGCAGGACGGACAGACAAAGCCGCTCATGTTTTCGACAATACCTGAAATCTCGACACCAAGCTGGCGGCAGAAATTGATCGACTTGCGCACGTCGGCGGCCGCTACTTCCTGTGGCGTGGTGACGATCAGGGCTGATTTACGGCCTTCGATCTGCTGGAAGATCGACAGCGGCTCGTCGCCGGTGCCTGGAGGCGCGTCAACGATCAGAAAATCGAGTTCACCCCACTTAACATCAGTGATGAACTGGCCGATAACGCCATGTTTCATTGGCCCGCGCCAGATTACAGCGTCATTGTGGTTTTCGAGAAGAAAGCCGATTGACATGACTTTGAGGTCACCAAGTTCGATCGGCAGAATTTTTTTGTCTTCGCTCAACGTGCGCTCATGCTGGAGACGCAGCATGGTCGGTATGCTGGGACCGTGAATATCTATATCGAGAAGGCCGGTGCGGTAGCCTTCGGCTGACAATGCAACGGCGAGATTCACCGCGACAGTGCTCTTGCCGAC
>CAZMWO010000101.1:0-2106 GCA_964569565.1 uncultured bacterium
CCCGGCTTACCGCCTGGTCGGCCGGAATCGTATCGAATTCAGTCTGCTGAATCGTTTCACGACCCTGAATTTTCTGCTGTGCCGCAACGTCAGTAGCCAGAGTCTGCTGCATGGCTTCGAGTTCGCGTTTGGCTGCCAGATAATCCGGCTTGATCTGAACGGCAATCTGAAACTGAATGATCGCTTCCTTCATGAACCCCTGGGCTTTGTAAACACGACCAAGGTTGTAGTGAGCTTCAGGATAGCGCGGGTCTTTTTCAAGAGCCTGCTTGAATTCACGATAAGCTTCAAGATATCGGTTCTTGTAAAAGTGATTGAGTCCGACATCAACATGAAATTTGGCTGTCTGAGCTTCAAGAATGTTGGTCTGCAGCAGCAATGCCACAAAAAGTAATGCGATAAATCTGTATCTGTTCATTAGATCACCTCGACCTGTTTTAACAAAAGTAACTATTCAGTAAAATATTAACAGAGTCAGGGCAAAAACTAAACACGCCCGACTCTATTGCTCGGCAGAATAAGCAACAAGCTTTCAATACAGGCTCAGAGATTATTCAGATCTTCAAGCTGCTTCGCCGATTGCTCCTGCTGATCGATAATCTTGTCAAGATCGCGCCTGATTGCCTTGCCATCGTATCCGATCAGAGTAGCTGCCTCGGCAACCTTAGCCTTCTGACGTCTCTGATCAGCTTGACTCATGGGCGCTGCCGCCTTCGGCTCAACCTTCGGGGCAGGCGCAGCCGCCTGATTACTGCAACAACCGCCCAGCAAAATTGCACTCATCAGAAACAACAAAAAAACAAGTCTCATAGACACCTCACAATTATCCTACAGATCAATGCTAATACTTTCTCTGACACAAAACAATGCTAAATATTGCCTTAACATACACTTTGCAGAGTATCATTTAACTTGTCGATCATTGATTCTGATTCAGAGAAAAAACGTGGGTTCCCGACGGCTTAAACGACTTCTAAACCTGGCTCTGGCAGTTGTTCTGACTGCTGCACTGCTGAGCGTCAGCAGTATTTCGCTGCTCGACGGGCACAGCGGCATCTGCCACAATCTTATCAGACACATGACAGCTGGCCAGACCGTGACTGTCATCATAAAGACGATTTCTGCAGTGAAAGTGATGAAGCACATCAGCATCTGCATGAGTATGTCAGCACGGTTATTAACGCGCTTCTGCAGGGCTCATTGCTTATCGTCATAGCCCTCTATCTGTTTCTCGGCAGCTTTCGCACTGCGTTGGCGGTAATGCTGTCGCTGCCTCTTTGTGCACTGACTGCAGTCATAATCATGAACGAAGCAGGCGTATCGGCCAATCTCATGTCTCTGGGCGGCATAGCGGTCGCTATCGGCATGCTCTGCGACGGTTCGATCGTGGTTATGGAATCGATTCTGGCACAGATGAAGCGCCGGCACGAAACCGGTGAAACCATCTATTCAATCGTTCTGCGCGTAACCGGCGAAGTCAGCAAACCGGTATTTTTTTCAGGCATCTGCGTCATCATCGTTTTTCTGCCTCTGCTGACCCTGCAGGGCGTCGAAGGCAAAATGTTCTCGCCGATGGAGTTCACCATTTCAGCGGCCATGGCTGCCTCGATCACGGTGGCCCTGCTGATAGTGCCGGCGTCTTCATCATGCTCTGACTGAGCTTCGCCAGTCTGCGGCATGCGCTGATCATCTTCGTCATGGTGCCGATGTCGATCATTGGCGGCGTGACCGGTCTGGTGATCATGGGACAGTATCTGTCAGTTCCTGCATCTATCGGTTTCATAGCCCTGTTCGGCATGGTCATGGTGTCATGCTTCAACGATCTGAGACGGAGCGGCAAAACACTCGACGAAGCAGTTTTCGAAGGCAGCCGCGCACGCCTTGCACCGGTTCTGGTAACGACGCTGACCACGCTGCTCGGGCTGATTTCACTGCTGTTGTCGGGCGGCGCCGGCTCAGAAGTTCAGCGCCCTCTCGTTAGCGTCGTCGTCTTCGACCTGCTGTCGTCAACCACTCTGACACTGTTCGTGATGCCGGTAGTGTATTCGCTCATCGAAGCAAAATATGGCGAAAAGACTACGTTTTGAGATGCCCGCCTACGCCCTT
>CAZMWO010000101.1:2116-9207 GCA_964569565.1 uncultured bacterium
CAGCCAGCGCGTATAAAATGACGCTGATATGAACAAAAAAGTATCTGGTCTGGTCTATTCGAGTGAATGGGGAAAAATGTGCCCCGGCTGCGAAAAGCCGGTGGAACAGTGTTCATGCCGTAAAGCCGGCAATGCCGCAGCGCCGGCGAAAGACGGCATAGTGCGGGTCGGGCGCGAAACCAAAGGTCGTAAGGGCGCCGGGGTTACGGTAATCAGTGGCTTGCCCGGCAGCGAAGACGAGCTCAAAAAGCTGGCGACCGAACTAAAAAAGAAGTGCGGTGCCGGCGGCGCTCTCAAAGACGGCCAGATCGAGATTCAGGGCGAACACCGCGACCGCCTCGTCGCCGAGCTTGAAAAACTCGGCTACCGCGTCAAACGCAGCGGCGGCTAGAATAAAGCCATAGAAAAAGCGCCCGGGTTGGGCGCTTTTTTGTTTGAGTTTTGTAAGCTTTGTATCAGCCGCCGGAGTTTTTGAGCGAGAAGTTGAGGTCGATCGGGTAGAGGCGCAGGACTTTGCCAGAAGCGTTTGCTGGCGAAGTCAGCCTGATCAGAAAATCTTCGCCGATTGTTTTTGAGATCAGCGGACGGGTCAGAAAAGCTTCAGGGAAGCCAGTCTGCATGGTTTCAAAAAGCGTGTCGCTGCCGGGAGTGAAGCGCAGCAGGTAATAAGGCATCTGAGTGCTGCCATCGTTGCTAACTGACTTGAAACCGACAACATATTCACCACTGCCGGTTTTTGCCAGTAATTCGAGGTCGAGAACATCATTGACCGGAATCTGAAATAAAGCGACAGTATTGTCATAAAGCTTTCTGACAGCAAGATACAGTGCATTGTCTTTTTCGACAACGTAAGAAACGCTGTCTTTTTCGACCATAAAGCTGCGTCCAGAAACTTTATCGGCACGCACCAGAGAACCATCTTCGTTGAACTCGATCAATTCTGCAAGTGTTTGATCGAGCAGCAGCAGATTGCCCGAGGGCAGATGTTCGATTCTTACCGGCCATGCCAGCTGCTTGTCGCCAATAGCAGCGAGTCGCTTAACTATCTTACCTTCGGCATCGAGCTTGAGCAGTGATGTGTTGTCGATGTCACAGACCCAGAAACCACCATCAGAAAGAATCACGAAATCTTCAGGATAAACATGGCTTTCAGTTGCAATGGCAACGGTTTTAACCAGCTTGCCATCTTTGTTGAACTCTACCATGCGCTTGTTGAGGCTGTCGCTGACCCACAGACTGTCGCCGACGAAGCGCAGGGCGGCCGGCCCCAGCGGCAGGCCTTTTCCGAAGTTTTCGCCAGCATCGGCGAGAGTTTTGAGGCCAAGATCGGCGGTAGATGTGCCGAGTGGCAGATCGAGAGCAGACAGGGCGGCAGCGTTCATGAACAGGCAAAGCAGCAAAATTGTGTATCGTTTCATTATCTATCTCCGTGTATTATGGCATGGCCCAGCCGAGGTACTGCAGACTGCCGACCATCTGACTGAGAGTGAACTTCTTGATGTTATAGGAAGTGGTTGAAATGACTATTGGTTCGCCGTTGGCCGCTTTTTCTCCGGTAGCGATGAAGATATGGCCGTAGGGATTGGTGCTGGTCTTGTTGGTGAACATTACAGCGCCGGCAGGCGGGTTGCGGTCATTTCTGATCTTGCCGGCATTGTTGAAGTTATAATAAGCCTGAATAGCCGAGGGAGCGCGAAGTTCAGGAATTTTGCGGCCGTAAGCGGTGCCGACGAAGGCGAGGCACCAGCCGTCCCAGGCATCCGGGTTGCTGGAGCGCTGGCCATTGTTGGAATTCACCCCTTTGCAGGTGCCACCAGGCATCTGGTCATGCGCCCAGGTGAGAGCTCCGGCCGGGGTTCCGTCGCCCTGTGCCTGCCCGATTACTGAGGGTTTCTTCGGGAGTGTGCCGCTGCCGTTATTGCCAGCATTGCCGCTGTTACCGGCGTTACCGCCGTCTTTTGCAATATAACCGCCGCTACGGGTATCGCCGGGATAATCAGGATCAACCTGCGAAGCCGGCGCCCCGGGGATAGAAACATAATTTTTGTGCAAATAACCGGTCTGGCCATTTACCTGAACTTTATAAAACTCACCTTCGGCACCAATCACGGTAACTTTGGTGCCACTGCCGAAGAGCCCCATGACCGGCCCCCAGGGATATTCACGCAGACGAAGCGAAGAACCGACTTCAATCGTGCCATCGACCGGAAATTCTGACTTATCTGCAGCCTTGTCTGCAGACTCGACTGCCGCACCACTGCTGTCGAGGCCAGAAACCGGCTTTGCCGGTTCGACCTTCTTCTCGGTGAAAGGATCGCCAAGCAGCAGGCCAGGAGCTATCAGACACAGGAATAACAATAGAAACCAGCGCTGCATGAACATTTTCATAAATTATCTCCTGAATGGCTTTTGCTAATAATACTGTACATTACAGCAAAAGTTTACCGGTTTTCTTCTGCCGCAGGCATATGCTTCTGAGCGGCAATCTCGCTGGCGGCGATGCCGGGGTGCCGATAGCGGGCACGCCCTTTTGTCCACCACAGGCATTGAATGGCTTCGACCGGGCAATACTGCAGGCAGGCCATGCACTGCTCGCACTTCTTGAGCCATTGCGGCCGCGCATTTGCTGACATCACAATATTATTCACCGGGCAGACTCTGGCGCAAAGGCCGCAGCCGGTACAGTTGCTTTCGACTTTAAAGCGCTTCTGCATGTATGGAAAGCTGGAGACGCAAAGTTTCCACGGAAGTCGTGTCATCAGGGCAAGAAAGGCCGGCATAGAATAATCTATTGGTCGCCCCGCCGTAATCTCACAGGCGATTTCGAGCAGACGGTTGTCGGCCTCTTTTAGCATGCGCTCTATGGTTGCAGGCTTTTCGCTGCCATAAAGCGGCGTATAATTGCCGGGCATGAAGATCACATGGCCGGCCGAAAGAGTTCTACCGCATCGCCGCAACATCTCTGCGGCAAAAATATCGAGGGCGGTGCCGGCAGAACTTGCGCAATTCGCGATTGCAGCCACATACTGTGTTCGCGGCATCTTAATCAGATCGAGCGAGTTCGCGACAATAGCCGGAATTCCTGCGCAGTAAACCGGAAAAACGAACACCGCTTTATCGGTATTCAACTGGAAAGGCCTGCCTGCGTTCACGATTCCGGCCAGCGGCACGATGCAGGCATCTTTCAGCCTGCCAGCAAGTGTGCGGGCAGCCGCCAGCGAATTGCCTGTTCCGGTAAAATAAAAAACAGTCACACTCATTGCGCAGCACCTCCCAGATTATATCTGACGCATCAAGTATAAACCATTCGCGGTTGACAGACAAAAGTGTTTTCATGCAGCAAGGTAACAGGGTTTTGCCGCAGCAATCACAATATGCTATTCTGAAGCTGTCGGGTACAAACAGAAACTGACACCAGGGAGGCCAGTATGAAACGGCGAAAAACCCCTTTAACGTTGATGATTCCGGTTATGCTGTGTTTTGTCGCATCTGCCATTTCAATAAACGGGCAGCACGCACGACCATTTCAATCAATGTTCACGAACCGCACGACACTTGACGGCCAAACCTTGTCAGGTGAATACGATCCTGCCGTTGCCTGCGAAGTGATCGAGGGAATATCGACCTTTCACTTTATCGATCACGACTTTATACCAACTAACAAGATCACTGCACTGTGCGAAGACAAATACGGCAACATCTTTGTTGGAACCAAGGATGCCGGGGTCGTCAGGTTAAGCGTGATCACTGCCAGGCGTGCAGTATTCAACAAATTTCCCGTTGAAGACCCTAAAAAACACGGACAGATTGCGGTTCACGACATGACCTACAATAATCGTGAAAAGCGAATTTACGTGGCAACAACCGGCGGTCTGTTTTACATAGTCGATTCTGAAGATTTCAGCGGCGCATCATGCCGCGCGGTCGAAATATTCGGCGATCGCACGATTACCGCTCTGAGCATAAGCCAAAGCGGCGATCTCTGGGTCGGCACATCGGAGGGACTGTTTGACAAAAATGGCGTCAGATACTCTGAATCAGATGGTCTGCCGGGAGAAAGAATCCGATCGCTTCTATTTGACAGCAGAGACAATCTCTGGGTCGGCACCGAGAATGGTCTGGCAGTACGCCGCGCTGATACTTTCCGAACGATTGATTTTGGCGATGATGAAAAGCACTGGATTAACGATCTGGTGCAGACCAGACCACTTGAACTGATGATCCCGCTCGAGAAATATGAACTGATAGTAAACGCCTTTTTTGCCGGGATCAGGATTAACAAAAGCATTAGCGAGATTACCCCCGCCGAACTGGATTCTCAGATGAACTCGATGCTGAACATCGCCAAACCCGGCTCGAACTCGGTAATAATCGCAACTTCCGATGGAATGTTCCAGGTTGCCATGAACGATCATAAAGCAGCGCGTATCGAAGATGGCTGGATGCATTGTTCGACGTTCAAAGACACCGGCCTTATGTATGCTTTCAACAATCTTGCTGAAATAGTGAACCTGTCGCCGACTACCAGGGATCTCGCCCGCTTCAATATCGGCAGTCGCTTTCGCTCGCGCATGCTGGGGCGCATGTTCAGGGAAGTGCATCGCGAAGCTCCTGCTCAATTGCTGGACGAAGAGACGATAGCGGAACTGTACGGGCGACCAGATGAAAACATATTGCCCGAACTCGAGGCACGTCTACAGAACCTGCGGGCAACCTCCATGCTGATCGACAGCAACAATTTTTTCTGGCTGGGTCTCGACGGAGCCGGACTTTTCATGGCAGACGCGAGAATGAACACGGGAGATTTTTTCGTCAAAGCACTTGGCCCTTACACTGAGAAGGATAACGACGCGGTTTCTGATTTGACCAAATACCGCTATTACATGAATTCACCGTTTGCCACTATCGACTTTGATAGAGAAGATCTGCTGCAGGGCCGGACTCATTACAACGGCGCCTTTAAAAAGAAATTCAATTTCCTGCCTCTCAAAACATGGGCCAACAAGTGTTCAACCCTCCAGGACGAGGATTGGAACAGAATTGCCAGCTACATAGGGCGGACACTGCCAATCAAGCCAATTCTTGAATTCATCGCAGTGTTAGCGTCTGACCCGGTCATATTCATTCCGGGTATCTGCAACAGCGACATTCCAGACCTGGCCAGAAAATCGAATGAAGAGGGCTTTGTTGCCGAAGATGATGAATTTATCAAAGCTCACGAAACATTCGTATTACCCACCATAACGATCGGGGATGATGTAATCGAAACCTACCCCGCCAATCATCCTTTATCCCGCCTCAACGAAGCTCAGCGTGAATTGCCTGTAGAAAGCACATTCGGCTTCTAATAAGGCACAAACAGAACAGCCATCTGCCTGCTCTTTTCAGATGCATCAGATGGCTGATTCGTTTCAGCGAAAAATGGCGTCAGAATTCGGCTGTTTTTGGGGTTCGCGGGAATGGCGATACGTCTCTGACGTTGCCCATGCCGGTGATGAACATCAGCAGGCGTTCGAAGCCAAGGCCGAAACCGCTGTGAACAACGCTGCCGTATTTGCGAATATCGAGATACCACCAGATGCTTTCTTCTGGAATCTTGAATTCAGCGGCTCGTTCTTTGAGTATTTCGAAGCGTTCTTCGCGCTGTGAGCCACCGATGATCTCGCCAACACCGGGCACGAGGATATCCATGGCGGCAACCGTTTTGCCATCAGGATTGACGCGCATGTAGAAGGCCTTGTTTTCACGCGGGTAATCGGTTACGATAACTGGCTTTTTGAAATGCTTCTCGACAAGGTAGCGCTCATGTTCTGACTGCAGGTCGATGCCCCAGCGGTCGACCGGATACTGAAATTTCTTCTTCTTGTTTGGCGTGCAGTTTATGAGAATATCGATTGCCTGCGTGTAGGTGATGCGCTCAAAACCGTTGTTGCGCACGAATTCGAGCTTTTCGAGCAGCGTCATTTCTTCACGTTCGGCCTGAGGCTTGAGTTTTTCTTCTTCGGCATAGCGTTTGCTCAGGAATTCCATGTCGTCAACGCAGTTTTCGAGGGCATAGCCGATGAGATACTTCAAGAAATCTTCAGCGAGATCCATGTTGTCTTTGAGATCAGCGAAGGCTACTTCCGGTTCGATCATCCAGAATTCGGCGAGGTGGCGCGAAGTGTTTGAGTTTTCGGCGCGAAAGGTCGGCCCGAAGGTATAAACCTTGCCGAGCGCCATGGCTGCGAGTTCGGCTTCGAGCTGACCTGAAACAGTGAGATTGGTCGCTTTGCCGAAAAAGTCTTTTGAATAGTCGATCTTGCCGTCATCGAGCAACGGCGGATCTTTTTCGGGCAGGGTGGTTACTCTGAACATTTCACCGGCGCCCTCGCAGTCAGAGCCGGTAATGATCGGCGAATGAATGTTGAAAAAGCCGCGATCGTTGAAAAATTTATGTATGGCGAAAGTCATTGCGTGGCGCACGCGCAGAATTGCGCCGAAGACATTGGTTCTGAAGCGCAGATGGCCGATTTCGCGCAAGAATTCGAGTGAATGCTTTTTGGGCTGCAGCGGGTAGGCCTCAGGGTCGGCGGCACCTTCGACGCTGAGTTTTTCGCACAGCAGTTCGACGGCCTGGCCACTTCCCTGCGATGCAACGAGCTTTCCTGAGGCGATAAGAGAAGCACCGGTAGTGATCTTTGCGATGGTTTCTTCGTTCATGCCTTCGTAACCCTTATCGATATCGATGACCAGCTGCAGGTTACGAATGGTTGAGCCGTCATTCAGCGCGACAAAAGAGACATTTTTGCTAGAGCGCCGGGTGCGCACCCATCCGCTCACCGAAACCGTTTCGTCAGAAGGCGACATTGTCAGAACTTTGCTGATAGACAGACTCATTGAATTACCTCAACTAAGATTGAATCGCGGCGTGCCTGCCCGGGCAGGTGCGCCGATTATACTTCAGCGCCCGGCTTCAGTCAATAAGCGCAACCGGCAAAACTTGAATCGGGGTGCCGGTGGTGTATAATGTCGATGAGACGAAGGGCGAAGGAGGATTGATGAAAAAGAAGTATTACGAGATCAAGATCGAGTTGATGGAAGTTGAACCC
>CAZMWO010000101.1:9217-9858 GCA_964569565.1 uncultured bacterium
TTTTGTGGTGCCAGCCGAGATTTCGCTCGACCGCCTGCATGATGTGATTCAGATCGTGATGGGCTGGCAGGATGAGCATCTGCACGAATTCAATTTCGGCAAACATCGCTATGTAGAAATTATCGACGAAGAATTCGACGACAAGGAAACCTTTCTCGAAGGCACTGTGCGCCTCAACAAGCATTTCAAAAAGAAGGGCGACAGCTGCATATACGTCTATGATTTCGGTGACTCGTGGAGCCATCGCCTGACCCTGGCAAACTCAGATTTCAAGCGTTCAGAAGACGACTTCGAAATGTGGTGTCTCGAAGGTGAACGCGCCTGCCCGCCCGAAGATGTCGGTGGCCCTCCGGGTTACGAAGAATTCTGCAAAATCATTAAAAGCCCGAAAAACAAAGAACATGCATCGACAGTGGCCTGGTCTAACGGCCTGCAGCCAACCGGCAAAAAGTTCGATCCGGCCTGGTTCGACGGTGACATGGTCAATGTAACACTCTACTGGTATGCCCGCTGGGCCCGTCCCCGCAAGCTCGATTGAAGCAGATTGGTGTGATCTCAGCAGACTCCAATAATTCAGACAACAAAAAAACCACCGATAAGGTGGTTTTTTTGTTGGTTAGGGCATGAGGGATTTGAACCCG
>CAZMWO010000102.1:0-9784 GCA_964569565.1 uncultured bacterium
TATGCCTTGTTACCCGTGCTCTCGACAGGGTCTGCGCACTCACAATAATGATTCCACTCGTAACTGAATCTTTACATAAAAACCTTGCGCCGAATTTGTGGTATTAATATTTGTACATACCACACAGCAACAACACAATCTGCAGCAGACAATCACACCAGTATCATAATAAAAGCCACTATACAAAACTGCAAAGCCAGAAAACGGGCTGACTTTAGAGATAACTGGATCGAAAGGGTTGGTATAAAGGCATGACCAGAAATAAATCTGCCGGAGGTTTGCGCAGAATGGCAAATAAACACCTGATTCTTTTGGTAACCCTGGCGTTAGCCTTGAGTGTTACTCTTTGTGCCTCAGAGCGAGTCGATCTCGACAAAATCGACTTTCCGGCACCAAGACTGGGCACGACTTCCGTCAAAGAGCAGCTTAAGCTCGCCTACAGCCTGTATGACCAGATGGCAGCAGCAGACAAGTGGGATGTCGAGCTATTCAAAGAGTGTCATAACCGTGTGATCAATGAGTGCCCCGACACGCCATGGGCGATTGAATCGTGCTGGCGTTTGAGCAACCTGCTGATGACCGCACCAGGCCAGCACAACAACGAAGAAGTTGTCAGACTGATGACACATGCGCTCGACAAATACCCTGGTAATCCATGGCAGGATCGTTTTAAAAACCGCCTGATCAGAACGCTGCAGGATATGAAGGATCATCAGCGCCTGCTTTCGTGGTGTCAGAAACTGCTTGAAACCACCGCCCCTGAATCGGAAAAATACCTTTCGCTTACGTTGGTGGCCGGCAAAGCAGCAAAAGCGCTTGGCGACCAGGAAAGTGCCAGCTGGTATTTCAACGAGATTCTCAACCGTGACCCCAAAAGAGAGAGTATCTTTGCCCGCATCGCGGTCGGCCATTTGAAACAATGACCAGACAAGGCTCAGAAGCAGCCTGAAGGAGTTTTTATGATAAAAGATAAACGTCTGCTCAGATCTGTAAGTCTTGTCCTCAGCCTGATTCTGTTGCTACAGGCCTTTTTCATTACGGCCGGCCCAGATGGCCGTCTCTTTGCTGAAGATGAAGAAAGTGAATTTACAGCATCCGAAGCGCTCTCGCCCGGTGAGTATCTTGAACAGGTCACCGGGTTGATGGGTGGCAACAAAGAAGAAATCGAGAGTCATTCTTACGCGCAATGGACACTGCTGCTGATGAATGCGCTGATCATGCTTGATCCGAAGGGAACGGACGTCATGACTTTTCAGCACACCATCACCAAAACGCTCAGCACAATTAACAAGGTGCGCGGTTTCGCAGCAGACCTGCCAAAGTATGTCAGCTGGGTCGAAAAAATTGCGGCATTCGGTTTCAAATACTTTCCCGGCAGCGGAGCGAACAAGTTCCACAACATCCTGTTGAAAGTGCAGAATGCCATGGGCATGCTTGGCAAGACCGATCAACTGCGAACTCTGCAACAGACGGCCACCTATATGAAATCGCCATACAGCAAGGGCGTCGGCGCCTGCAAGCAGTGGTATAAAAAGGGAACGCCACTGGTTGATGGTTCGCAGCAGCTCTCCGGGCTGCAAACAGGCGCAATGAAGGTTGGCAGCGTTCTCCAGATAATTTCAGGCATCATGGAACTGGCGAGAGTGCCGGGCGCACTGGCCAATGATGCTGGTACACCCAGTTTCGAAACCGTGCAGATTGCAATCAACGGAGCCATATTGATTGCAACCGCTCTGATGGCATGGCCGCCTCCGGGCGCATGGACAGTAGCGGCATTCATAATCATCGGAGCCTGGGAAGTGATCAAAGGTACTCTGAATAAAATTGGCGACACTATTGAAAAGTGGCACAAATCTTACGCTGACTCGTTGAATTTTCTCAGAGAAACAGATGACAAATTTGCCGCCTTTTATGACGAAAATATCGACGCTAACAGTTGTCCCATGCCGGGCGACGATTCGCCGCTCATCGACCCGCTCGAAAGATCGGCCGCTCTGGTTTTTGCCGACGAATTGAAGGCAGCCCTCGAAGAAAATCCCGGCGAAGGCGACATTGCCGAGCGCCAGCAGGAACTGGTCAGGAACATCAGGGCGCAGGGCATTCTTTCGACCTGGTATTACCAGCAGGAAGAAGCAACACGATTGTTGCCGCCCAACATCGAAGACCTCTATCTGATCTGGAACCACCGCGCCGATTACATGGCATTCAAACCCAAAAAGCCGAGCTGGAGCTGGAACCCGATAAACATGATCGGTGACGGTATCAGCTGGGTGGTCGATACCGCACTGGAGGATTTTCTGGGCACGCATGATCAGTTCGTTGATGATAAAGGCAAGTTCAAAGAACTCGCTCTCTTCTGCCCGGATTTTGCACTGACAGTTTTATTCAGGCGATACGTAACCAGTCAGGCTCATTCAGAAAGCATCGGCGAAATTCCAGAGCACCTGAGCCTTACCGGCGTGCGCATCGAACAGGCACCTTTCAACTATATGCCTCTCATCGAGATTTATAACAACAATTTCAGCAACTGGAGCACCGAGGTCATCGGCCAGGCATTTGCAGCTGACGCCTTCATGACATCGGCGAAAGAAATGCCTTATCTGACCGAGCAGCTCAATTACTCGAGAAAAAACAACGAACAGACGACGATGCACACTCTCGCAAAGGCTGTGGGTGCCACTATAACAGACGACGACCCCAAAGAAATCGTTCTCGGCATCCTGTCTGAATGTATGCTTAAGCAGCTTGAGGGCAGCGCGCGCATGCGGGCTCAGTTCGACGCGTTGCTGGCAGCATATAATGATGACAAACATGCCGAGATAAAAGACAGAGAGGTAGACTATTCTTTCAACGGCGACTCAGATGACTTCGACCTTGACGACGAAGTGTTCGGGGGGAAAAAAATGCATGACGACATGAACGACGTTTTCGGCATGGGCGTCGCTGTTCCTGAATTCTGGTCAGGCGTTTTGAAAGGTGAAGATAAAAAACAGCAACCCGACGAAATTTTCAGACTTTATGGCGAACAGATACAGACCAGCCTGCAGCTCAACCTCAACTCGCTGGGCATCTCAGGCATCGACATGGTCAAGTTTGGCATACAGCTGAAAAATGAGATGGATGTGCTTGAACTGGCAAAAGACAACCTCAAAGACAAAAAGCAGGCGCTTGATTCTATCGATGAAATTTTTACTAACGAAGCCATCAGAAAACTGGTTACCAAAGGTGAGTTTCTCGATGTTTCGAGAGACTGGCTGTCGAACTTTCTCAGCTCTTACGACCCGCCCAAAGATATTTTCGAGCACAACATCGAAAAACTTGAAGATGCCATAGAAAAGCTGGAAGAGTCGATCGAAAAACGAAAAGAGATTTTCGACACCCTGCATCCACTCATGAAATCTGAATATGCCGGCTGGCTGGAAACTTACAAAAACTACGAAGAAGCGGCTGATGAGCTGGGCATAAGCCTTACCATCAGATCTTCCGACAGCGGTTACGCAAAGCGCAATCTTGAGCTGCTCGCGCCAATTACCGCGCTTGATCCCTCTTCAGCACCGGCTGAAACAACGAGATAAAGTTGAAATCAGTTATAATAAAGCCTGCGACGGCCTCATATAAACGCAGATGCGACAGATTACGTCTGTGTCTTATTTTACTGCTGCTGATCGCAATGTTGTGTAATACAGCAGAGGCCCAGGATTCGACTTCAGATCGCATGCTCAACCCGTTTGAGGATATAGATAAAGTAACTTTTTCCAACGACCAGCCGCAGGCGGTTTCTGTCGCCAGCGACTCTGCCGGGCAGCCAGACCCGCGACCGCCGGCCGATAATCAGGTGCCACGCGAACCACACAATCTGACCGGCGTTCTGCTGGCTGATATGAGTGCCGACGAAAAGCAGATGTTTTTGAGCTATCAGCAGGAGCTTTATTCGGCGCAGGTTACAAGTCTTCGCCAGCAGATCGGCATATTGCAGAGCGGCCTGGCCGGCTTACAGAGAGAGCGTGACGAGCTTGCCGCAGCAGGTATCAAAGATACGTCCGCGATGCAGATTCTCATGACCGACGCACACTATCTTGAAAGCCGCACCGGCAACCTTCTGGCAGCAATGTTGAGCGGCAACATGAACCCGCCGGGAGCGCTGGCTGTAATCAGATGCCTGAGTCCAGGTGCTCATCCGCAGCACCCGTATTTCGAAGTGGCGCGCCTCACACTTCAGCTGGTATTTCTCGACCAGAGGCTCAGCGATTCACTCGTCAGCCTCAGACAGATTGGCCAGACCCCCTGATTATGATATTCAACACGCAGCCATACAGCCATAAACAGATAAAACCGGCCGATAAAACCGGCTTTATAACAGTGGTTGTGGTCGGCATTCTCGCTGTCATGCTGCTGCTCTCTTTCAATCTTTACAAACGTTATTCGCAACAGGTAAAGCTTTCAATGGTGGGCGACCAGAGCGCGGTGGCGCGCTATTTTCTCGAATCATACGCCGCCGATATTCTATGGCAGATAAGAAAAAAGAGAAACACTCCAGGAACCACCCTGTTTGAATCTTTCAGAAACGGAACTTCGGTATCTCTCTGTCCGCTTTTTTACCAGCCCAGCTCGCCAATCAGAGAACTTGCCGATGAGCTGGGCATAAGCATCGGCCCGATGGTGGTCAATTTCGACACACTCGAGCCTCTGAGTTACAGCCCGTCGGCTTTTCATATCGATGTCGCCAACGAAGAAAAAAAAGGACGCCTGGTCATTCTCTGCGATATAAATTACGGCGGACGCGAATATAGCCTGGAAGTAAGACAACCCTTCAAGGTTGTCATGACCGCGACGCCGATTCTGCGCAAATTCATACTGTTTTTCGATCAGCTTCATCTTGAGCAGACCGAGCCGTGCGGCGTGCGTGACAAGATCAACACCATACCGATCAGAAACAATCGCGCACCGGCTCAATATGCGCCGCTGACTCTCTATGGCTGGAATTTTGAGAACCGCGATATCAACGGCGAGGTTTTTCTGGGCGACGACCATCACGAGATCCGCCTGAATCTGGTAGGCGGAGCTTTTCAGAACAGCCATTCTGAAAGCCGGGCCGATCTCGAAGATCTCTGGCAGATTTCGCCATCTGCCTTTGACATTACCTCTGCCATTAGCGAATTCGACCAGGAAGAACTGCTCAAGGACAGCCAGGGAAATCCACTTATCATAAGAGGAGCCAGTATTCCGATGACCTATCGCGGTCACTACTCGCGAATAGGCCTGCTTGGCTTTTCTGATGAAATTCTCGATGCAGATTTTCTCGGCAACTTCAAAATCGAGAACTTTCTGTCTGGCGACCCGTCGTTCAACAGCCTGCGGCACCCGGATTTCGGCATGAAACAGGCTTCGACGCTGCGCCTGTTCGGCAACCGGGTTCTCGAAGAATTCAAAGGCTTTCCGCGCAATGTTTATGGCAAAGTTTACTCACGCTTCTTTCTACTGGCATTTTTCGATGCACCCTCGATCGGGGTGCCGATAGCCTTTAACCCAAATCCGGCACACAGCATAACGGTGCCGCAATACGGAGGCGCTCAGAATCTGCCTTTTCGGCCAGTTTCGGGAACCTATACTGATTACATGTCGCGGGTAGTCTCTGGTGGCGAGCCTTCAGCCGTTTATGGTGAAAAAGCCAATGTGCCGACCAACCGTGATGCTGAATTCCGCCACAAGCTTCTGGAAAGCCCAGATTTTGCAGGCTCAGACGGGCTCAAACCCTGTCGAGGCTTCAGCGACATAACTCCGGCCTGGTTTCCCGCTGTCGCCAGAAACCCTGATGCTCGACCGCCAATAGCGGCGGGTAGCGTTTTTGAGCGAGTTTCAAAATTTTACCGGAACGGTGAAGATTTTAAAAAGGCGGCCGGCCTTAAAGATGCCGCGAACCAGCGTTTCTGGGTTGACGGAGTCGTTTATGTCAACGGCCCGCTCGATCTGAGCGAAGGCATAACTACAGACAATATCAGAGGCGGTCTGGTGCTGGTCAATGGCGACATCAAGCTGGGCGATGTCACCCGCAGCATCGGCAGCAATCTCAATGCCACGGCATTTACAGCTATCAAAAAGATACAGCTCGATCAGATGCTGACCTTTGTCAGCCTCAGCGGCCAGAAAATAGCGCTTACCGGCAAAAGGTATTACGGTGTTCAGCTGCTGTCTTTCAGACCCGGCCTGTCTGGCCCGGTCGATCAGCTATCCTTTGCTGACGGCAACGAGCTGGTATTTATCGGTGGCCTCGGCATGAACACGCCCAATCTGGCAGCGATTTCACGACAGCTCAAAAACCGCGGCATATTTCCATTTTTCAATTTTCTGCCGGCGATGGCGGCCGAAGTCAGTTCGTACACGGTCAATATTGATGAAAGGATCTAGCAATATGAGTTTACGGTTCGCTGATAACAGCCCGCAAAGGCGCAGGCGCGCGTTGACCATGATCGAAATCACGCTCGCTGTCGGGCTGCTCGCCGCGGCCATACTGCCCGTTCTGACGCTTACCATGCGCTCGACCCAGCAGACTTATGCGATGGAACAGCATGTCATGGCGAGCCAGTTTGCCGCGGGAATTCTCGATCGCTACCTCGCCATGCCCTTTAAAGTTTGTGCTGATGCGATACGAGGTGAGAGTTTTCCGCAAAAAGTTTTTGACACCGAAACTTTTAGAGATGCTGTTTCGGCCGGTGAAGGCTTTTCTGAGACATTGCAGCGTACCTTTAGAGACTTCGAGTATGAGGTTACAGTATCTGAACCTTCCGTAGCCGGCGAGAAGGGCGAAATGTTCAAGATCACGGTAACCGTCAGCTGGCCGGGAAACCCTGGAGCACCACCAACCAGACAGTTTTCACTCAACGCCGTGAAGTTCAATGAAAACCCGTAGGAACCATGACAATGCTGCTAAATAAAGACAATAGAGCTCTATCGCTGGTCGAAATCATTATTATTTCGGCTATAGCAAGCTTTGTGCTCGTCAGCATATTCATGATCTGGACGCGCACCGGCAGAACAGCCAGCAGAGGCGGCGAGATGCTCGATCTGCAGATAGCAGTCAGATCGATCAACGACCGCATTCGCAACGATGTCAGAACGCTGTCAGAGGTCGTTTCGGCAACAGAAAACAGTGTGAGTTTTCTGGCCTATTACAAAGGCAGAAAGGTAGAGGTTAAGTACAGGTATGACCCGGCCGGCAGAAGTCTGCTCCGCGAAACAGCCGGCAGCCCCGGCATTTTTCGCGCTGACGGACTGGTGACCAGCGCCCGATTTTCGTGCAAGCCGTCACGAGAAAAATTTGAATACCTGCAGCTGGCAGTAGAGCTCACTTCTGAGGGTCAGGGCAATGCTGTAGTCAGCAAACTTGCTCAGGTTATGGTATTTTCTTCAAGAAGCCTCGATCCGGCTTTCGTCGATGTCAAGTAAACGCAGAATTTATCAGGGAGAAAAGTATGTCAGCAAACCGTGGCGGGCTGTTTAAAGCCGCATTAGCACTGAGTTTCATGTTGTTTGTTATCGCCTTCGTCGTTATCAAAAGCGGCGCCATCGAGACCCGCGTCGAAAAGAAAACGGTAGACGGTGTAGAAACCGAGGTCAGAAGCCATCATTTCAACGCCGGGAAAATTCCGATATACCTGAAATCAGTCACCGCCCCCCTCACCGGCAAAAAAGCCCTGGAGCAGGATTGACGATCAGCAGAATCTGCTCTCAAGCTGCGCAGCAACAAGTTCTCAAATCTGCGGCAGTCGGTGTAATCGGCGGATAACCGGCTGTTACGGCTGTTCGATGACGAAGCAGTGAAAGTCGATGGCGTTGAGCTTTTCGGCGACGTCTTCGGCGGCGGCTTCGGCGGGGTACGGCCCGACAAAGATGCGGTAGATTTCGAACTGTTCATCAGGCTCGGCGAGGGTTGGTGCAAAACCTTCAGTTTCGAGTTGATTGAAGATTTCACGTGCCGAGGCTTCATCAGGGAAAGCACCCAGTTGCACGAAAAATTTCGCAACGGGAGCAACGGCGACTGGCGTCGGCGATTCGATGTTGACCGGCGCTGAAGCGACTGCTGCAGTCGAACTGGCAACAGTTCGCATCGGCGCGACCGACGGAACGAAATCTTCGTTGCGGCCGTTGATGTCGAGCAGAGCCCAGACACCGCCAGAGAGCAGAACGAGAATTACCAGATAAACCAGCCAGTCTTTGAAGGTATCGCCGGCCGGGCTGGCCGGAGGACCCCAGTCGAACTGGCGTTTTGCAGCATTTCCGGCATCGTTTTTCGATATTTCTGACAAGTCAGGCGTTCCTTTCTTTTACAGCAGGATTGCTGGCATCGATAAACGGCAGCTTTTCGCCGCACTGGCAGGTGGTTCCACGATAGTTGCACAGCACTTCGTAAGCATGGCGTTTGATCAGCACGCTTTTACAGGCTGAACAAAGGGTATTCTGGTCGACTGCCACATTGCCGGGATAGACGAATTTGAGCTTTTTCGCAGCGGTTGCGACGAAACGCCCGATCATGGTCGGGTCAGTTGGCGGGGCCGATTCATGATAGCGTGGAAAGTAACGCGAAATGTGCAGCGGCACGCAGTCAGAAAGCCCGGCCAGCCAGTCGACAAGTTGTGTAAATTCGCTGATATCATCGTTGAGGCCGGTTACCACCAGATGTGTCACTTCGACATGCACTCCGGCAGCAACAGCGGCGGCGATATTGTTTTTCACCGTCTCGAGCCGGCCGCCACAGATATTCTTATAGAAATCGGCGTTGAACGATTTAAGATCGATATTCATGGCATCGGCATGCAGACAAAGCTCGTCCCAGGGCTCAGGCTCGAGATAACCGTTGGTGACCAGAATTGTCTGCAGACCAACCTGGCGCAGCAGCGGCGCACAGTCGCAGATATACTCGAACCAGATTCCCGGTTCATTGTAGGTAAAGGCTACGCCAATGTTGTCTTTGATACTTTTCGCTTCAAATACCAGCTGCTGCGGTGAGAGCTCGCTGCCGACATGCTTCTGCTGCGAAATATCTGCATTCTGGCAGAACCGGCAATGCAGATTGCAGCCATAAGAGCCGATCGAATAGACCGGTCGGCCGGGAAAAAAGTGGTAAAGCGGCTTTTTTTCGATCGGATCGACATTGGCGGCAACGATGCGCGCATAGCTGTCGAGCAGCATGCTCCCGTTGTCAGAGGCGTGTCGAGACAGACAACTTCCACTCTGCCCGGGCCGCAGCCGGCAATGGTTCGGGCATAACAGACAGAGCAGACCTTCGGCGGTCTGCTCGTAGAATCTGGCTTTGTTCATAAGGCTAACATATCAGTCTCATACGGGAAGGTCAACCCGTCTCATTTGAACAGGCGCTCGTCCTCGCTGGCGTTTACTATGTAATCGACGACGATGCGATCGGCGGCAATCGAAGTGATTTTGAACAGGGCATAATGCTTTGTCGCCGGGAAATATGCGGCAAAAGCATCGCCGACTTCGAGCTGATTTTTATAAATGCCGGTGAGGGCACCAGTAGTGTTGAAATAATAGTTACCTCCGCTCAACCATTCCGGCGCGGCAGAAAGCTTGTTGATATCGGGCTGACCATCGATGGCAATGACAACCCGTGAATTATCGGTGCTGCCAAGCCCCTGAGCGGCACTTATGAAACTCAGCCTGCCAGTTGTTTCGTCTGAATCAGCAAGAAAGTCGGTGGCATAAACAGCGCCTTCTGCGAGGTTGGCGCCGGCCAGCATCAATGTTTTCTGACCTTTGCTGATAGCTGAGG
>CAZMWO010000103.1:0-7650 GCA_964569565.1 uncultured bacterium
CAACGAGGCGATTACCAGCAATATAATTCCTTCCGAGCCGTCGAATGACCTTGAACGTTATCTTGCCACCTTCGGCAAAACCGCTATCGACGAGACTACCAGCAAGGTCGTCGATTCTGTTTACAACGCGTCGAGCGAGAAAATCAGATCGAGCTTTTTTCACTGACGATAAACTGCACAACACCCGCTAAAATGGCCGGGGCCCGCATCAAGCGGGCCCCGGTTGCACTATAGGGGAATCATAGGAGGAGAGAGGAGAAAAGCTTAATCGAGTTTGTACTGAACCGTTATTTTGACCCAGGTCTCGCGCGGTTCGCCGTTGTTGAGGACCGGTGAGAAAACCCAGCGGCGCAGGGCCTGAGCGCCATTGATCGCCAACTTCGGGTCAATGGTAGAACTCATGGTGACAACATCGCCGACGGTGCCACTCTTCTGAATGAGAACGCGGTAGACGGCATTGCCATGCACGCCGCTTTTGCGTGCCCAGTCAGGATATTCGGGCATCACCCGGCTGAGAATCGCCGGCGGACTGAAGCGGTCGCTGCTGCCGCCAAAAGATTCAATTGAACCGATTTCGAACACGCCAGAGCCTTTGTTGTCGATCTTTTCATCAACACCGGTTGGAGCTGGCATGAAATCTTCAGGGCTGGCACTGGTTCTGTTTTCAAACATTGAAGAATCGGGCATGAGTGCCGATGGCTGCGAAGTCATCATTGGGCCGGCAATGTTGGGATCAAGATCGCTGGCACTGCTCTTTTCGAGACTGAACTGGCTGATCGTTTCGAAAGTCGGGCTGCTGTGAGTAGGGCGAACCGGCGCATTACTGACGGCGCTTTCCTGCACGACCGATGGGCGGGTCGATTCAACCGGAGTTTCGGTAACGATCGGGCTTTCATTGACTGCCGGAGTTTCGGCGGCGGGTTTTTCGACTTTGGCCGCAACCGGCTGGGGTGCTGCCGGGACAGGGGCTGGTTTGGCCGCTGATTTTTTGACTGTTTCCTTCTTTACCGGCTGTTTTTTGGCGGGCGGAGTCACTTTTTTCTGGGTGCCCGTGGCTTTTTTCGCGCCGATTTCCTTTTTCTGCTCAACGCCGGAGCCGATACGTGGCTTGGCAACTGGAGCGATCAGTTTGACCGGCACAACCTGCACTTTGATCGGAGCATTGATGTGGCGCCAGTAGAAGAAGGCTGACATTGCCAGAAGAAGGGCGAGATGGATCAGGATCGAGAGCTGAAACTCTTCGAACCCTTCGACTTTTTCGTGTTGAACGAGCTTGAGAATTTTCATCTGTTTTCGGGTCGGGTTGCCAGGCCGATGTTAACGGCGCCGGAACTCCTGATCTGGTCGAGCACATAGACGATACGACCGTAGTTGGCGTCTTTGTCGGCTTCGACCATGACAGGGCGGTCAGGTGAATTGGTCACCCAGGTTTTGATCTGTGTTGTCAGGTCATTCATTTCAATCTGTTTGCCGGCGACGAAGACGCGACCGTTTTTGGCGATCTGCACCGTCATGTTTTCGTTTTCCATGGTGGTGGCGTTGGCAGCCTTGGGAACGTCGACCGGCAGTTTTTCCTTATCGCGGGCGAACGAACTGGTTATCATGAAGAAGAACACCAGCAGCAGAATGACGTCGATCAGATTGGTGACGACGATCTGAGGTTTCTGTTTACGCTTGTCAGGCAGCAGCTTTTTCACAGCTGACCTCCATGGTAGCAACCTGGTTGGCGAGATCGAGCGAATACATTTCGACCTGTTCTACGAACTCAAGACTCTTGGCTTCGCACCAGTTGTGGGCTACGAGGGCGGGAATACCTACCATCAGACCGGCAGCGGTAGTGTAGAGAGCTTCTGAGATGCCGCCGGCGAGAGCTGTCGGATCGCCGATGCCGACGGTAGAGATAACTGCAAACGACGATATCATGCCGGTTACAGTGCCGGTCAGGCCGAGCAGTGGAGTGATGCTGGCGATGGTCGCGAGTTTACCAAGGTGTCTTTCATACTTCTTAACCTGAACCATTGCTTCCTGCCGCATTACGTCGAGAATGTGTTCCTTGCTGAGGTCGAGATGGTCGATTCCGGCAGCAATGACATTGGCCAGCGGAGTGTTTTCACTGCGGCAGATTTTCATGGCATCCATGTAGTTGCGGGTGATGAATGCACTTCTTACCTTCTTCATGAAACTGGCGCCATTGTTAGGATTGCGATGATAGAAGCGCAGTCGCTCGATTACAATTGCCAGTGCGATCACTGAACAGATTGCGATCGGAATCATAACCGGGCCACCACTTACGAACAGGTCGATGAGAAATATCTTTTGCATTTTTCAGTTTCCTCCTAGAAATGCGCTTCGAGTCCGGCGAGGGTGACCCTGCCTTCTTCGGGAACATCGTAACGAACTTTGCTTGCTTCATCATAAAGATCTCTGATCTTCAAATAGGTGCTGAAGCGGTCGTTGAGCTTGTAGCGAACAGCCAGGTCAGAGCGGCTGTAATCATCGGCGTCGAAGCTGGCGGTCGGCGTGTGGGCTTTTCGGTCAAATTCGGCGCGGCGGGTGAAGTCAAGCATAAGCTTGCCTTCTGTGTAGTTGAAACCAACGTCGAGCAGACGCTTTGGTTCGTAGGAAAGGCGCTGACCGGTCTGGTTGTTTTCGGTAGTCTGAGCAGTACCTTTGATTGTGATACGGAAGTTGTCTTCGATCTTGAAAGCCCCTCGCAGACTGATGCCGCTCTTGCGCGCTTCATCTACGAAACTCAACTGCGACTCAAGCAATCTCTTGCCAGGATTATGAAAGTCGAGGTATTCGATACCGTCTTCTTCTGTCTGTCTGAACAATTCTATGCCCATGGTATCGCCCTTTCTGGTGCGATAGTTGAGGGCGCCACTGGTTGTTCTCTTGTGCGAAGCGATCAGCGCTGACGGAGCGACATAGCGGGCCGGCATGAAGATCTTTTCGAAGCTGTCGTTGCCAAGGTCTTCTTCATAGGAGAGCAACAACTGCCAGGGATCGCTGAAACGATAATCAAGACTGGCATAGGGCGAGGTCGCATCTTTGGCCATCAGGCTCATACGTTTGAGGCCGAAGTTGGCGGTTGCCTTTTCTGATACTTCGTAAACACCGCCGAGGTCGAACACCGTCTTGGTCAGATCACGGTCAGTGCCGGCAGAAACGGTGAAGTTGTCTTTTTTAAGGTCGAGAGCTGCGCGGCCTTTTAGCTTTTCAGCCAGCTTTTTCAGATAGGTCGCTCCAGCCGAGACTGAAAAGGCGGTCTGTTCTTCAGAGAAACTTACAAGCGGGTTTTTTATGTCGCGCGCAACCGAATCTATGGCCACCCGTCCTGTGAAGAAAGAACCGTCTTCCAGAGTCGAGTTCCCTTTGACGTTGATCCGGCTGATTCTGTTCTCAATTCCGGCATCGGGGCTCGGAACGGCATTCATGCCGCGCTGCGCGTATTCTTCGACAGAATACTCACCGCCACCGGAAAGAGAATAGCCATCTTCACCGGTTGAGGTTACATCAGCTTCGAGAGAGGTCTTGCTGGTATCAACCGACGACCTGAATCCGTCACGCTTTTCGCGTCTGATGGAAAGGTTGCCTAGATAGCCTTCTTTGGTGCCACGTCCATTGACGATGATTTCATTTGCACCGCGCGTGCCGATGCCCGCTGCTACTGATATTTCATCTTTGTTTTCACGATGAAAATTGTTGAGCAACTGCTTTTCGGTCATTGGCCTGAATTCAAGCGGTCCTGTTTCCGGCACGAGTTCAGGCATGGGAAGGTTGCGTTCGCCCATGTCCATGGTGACCTGGTGGCGGCTCGGATCTATTTTTTCGGTCTGCGCATCCTTGCCGACAACCTGCACCCTGCCCATGTCGAACGTGTCGTTGGCGCACAGCTGGGAGCTTATTCCCATTGCCAGTGCGAGAGCGATCAGTTTCCGGGTTTGCATTTTTTGCCTCCAGCATTTTATCTTCAATAGATATCGGCAAAATGCCGCTAAAATTTAATTATTCATCAGCTGAGGCTTCAATGCTATCTAACGAATTGCCTGATCAGGCGTACAGCAGAGAACGCACTTAAAGTGCTCGCTACCGTGCTGTAAAAGTGGGTGAGGGCAGGTTAGTTTTTCTTCAGGGCGGCTTCGGCTTCCTGGCGCAGGTCGGTCGACGGTTTAACCTTGAGCAGTTCTTCGTACATCATGCGTGATTTATTGATATTGTTGAGTTTTTCGTAGGCGCGGGCGGCTTCGGCATAAGCCGGGGCGATGAATTCGCTGCCCGGATAGAGCACAGGAACCTTGAGTATTTCAAGAATTCCGTTCTCGATATCGCCTGAGGCGATCAGGCTTTTACCGAACCACAGACGTGATTCAGGAATCGCAGCGTCGGTCGCCGGGTAATCTTTGAGAATAGCGGCAAAGGTTTCGGTGGCACCTTTGTAGTCTCTGGTCTGATAAAGAGATATGCCGACCGCGCGGCGTGCCCGCGAGGCCAGAGGGTGCACGGCGTCTTCGGCAATGATGGCTTTGTAATGCTGTATAGCCAGCGGGTAATTCTCGAGTTCCCGTGCTATCTCCCCTATATGGAAGCGCGCTTCCTGGCGGAAGTAGCCTTTGGCATTCATCAGCTGGGAAAAGGCTGCGAGCGCCTGCGCCCGATCCTTCAGCTCAAGCCAGGCCAGACCGATCTTGAAGATGGCATCTTCTTTGAGTTTGCCTTCAGGATACCGGTTCAGATACTCCTGAAATCTTATTATCGCGTCATTATGGCGACCGGCTTTCATCAGAACTTCGCCGGAGCGGAAGGTGGCCTGCGCCGCCAGCTCATTTTTCGAGGCGGCGATTGCTTCGAAAGCGGTAAGCGCGTCGGCATGGCTTTCCTGCATGTAGGCAAGTTCGCCGAGTTGATAAAGGGCGTCGTAGCGGGCATTACCTTTTGGAAAAACCTTGATGACCTTGTCGAAGTAGTCGCCGGCCAGTTTTATGTTGCCGAGATTGAACCAGCATTCACCAATGCGGTAAATGGCTTTTTCGCGCATGTCCGGGTCGATTTTTTCATTACTGACTTTTTCGAAATTTTCAATAGCCTCTTTGAACCGGCTCAGGGCAATGTTTACCAGCCCGGTTTGATAGATTGCCTCATTAGTTCTGGCATGTCTGGGGTATTTTTTGACAAAATCGGCAAAAGCGACAAGGCTCTTTTCGAATTCACCGGTGCGCGACAAGCACAGGGCTTTGATATAGGCCAGTTCAGGTCTTTCTGGGGCCGGCACCGCATCTAGCCAGTTCTCGATTGTAGAGATGGCCTTTTCATACTGATGCAGATTCATCAGCAGATCAACGAGATTTTTGACCGCTTCGGCACGAACAACCGATTTCTTGTTAGCCGCCTGTTTTTCGAAGTGGGGAATGGCCTTGTCCGGTTCTCCAAGTCTGATATGGCACCAGGCCAGTGAATAGGTCGACTTCTGGCCAAGCTGAGTGTCAGGGCCCAGGGCGATGGTGCTGGCATATTCGCTGGCGGCTTCCTTATAGCTTTTGAGCCGGAAATGCGACTCGGCGATGTAAAACTGCAGCGGCTGCCGCTTGTCGTCAGGGCAGATTTCGAGAGCACCGGCAAAATGCTCGAGAGCCTGGCGGTAGATGCTCTGGTTGAATTTGCCGATACCGGCCTGCAGGTGGCTTTCGAATCGCTGTTGTTCGGTGAGTGTGCTTTCTTTGAGAAGTTCCTCGTAAACTCTGACCGTCTGCTCGGTATCCATGTTGTAACGAACCATGAGAAAGCCGCGCTTGAGGTTGGCATCTATCCAGAGTGGCAGGTCGCTGCGGCTTACGCGGGCAAATGCTTCGGTCGCCGATTTTGGATTGTTGTCGTTGGTATGTGACCAGCCGAGACCGTAGGCCGCGCGGTCACGGAATATGCTGTCAGGATAATCCCTGAGCAGTTTTTCATAAAGTCCGGCGGCTTTCAGGTGGTTCTTCTGCCGGTATTCACATTCGGCCAGCCAGAACAACGCTCCATCGCTCTGAGAGAAGGCCTGTGGTTCGGAGAGTAACCTCGACAACACTTTGGCGGCTTCTTCGTAGAGATGGCGCTGTATCAGCCCCAGAGCATAACGATATTGCTCGGCCTGTTCAGGGGTATCAGCTGTGCATAAAGAGGCAGAAGAAGACATGATCAGCATCATTGCTATCAGCAGAATTGATACACGGGTCTTTATCTGGGTAAACTCAAGTGTTTTTTTGCTGTTCAAGAAAGTTCTCCGTTACCTGTTTCAATGTGTAGATCAGACAACTGTCGCCAGATGTCGATTCTCGAATGTGTTGCCGGCATAAGGCAATCAGGACGGGGTATTGTCGTCTTTGTCTGAAGATTGCCTTTTAACTTCTTTTTGGGCATCTTTGAACTCTCTGATGCCTCGACCGAGGGCTTTGCCGATTTCGGGCAGCTTGCCGGGGCCGAAAAGAATAAGAATGATAACCAGAATTACGATCAGTTCAGTGAAGCCGATACCCATCTGCTTGCCTCCGGTGCATAAAGCTCGGGCTCGATTTTAGCATTTATACTGCTTTGCTTCAAGCTGCAAAATAACATTTTGGCATTTACCGGCCAGAAGAGGAGAAACCGCGGATTGCCCTGATTGTTGCGGATATCACAACGGATGGACGAAGACGGGAACGATTACGATTAAAGGAACGAAATCTACACAATATGGCTGTTCCCGCCGAAGACTTAATCTTCGCGATGGAGAAAGAATATGATTTGATCTCGGGAAAAATTGTTGTAATATGCAGTTATCGAGGGTATAGCCGACGATTTGCATTGACAAAGTCAGAGGGGTGAATTAAGCTATCATTATGGACACAAGAAAAGCATTATCAGTGATTTTAACTGTTGTTTTCGCTTTTGTTTTGACGACTTCGGTGGGGTTGGCCCAGATTGTAGACGCTGACGGGTTGCTTGTAGACATCCCGGAGCCACCCGGAGCCCGTTCAGAGCTGCCTTCGCCAATTCCCATGGTATATGAATTCATGGGCGCCATGATGGCTGGTGAATATGACATCTGTCTGGCCAATTTTGATGTTCAGACCTTTCTGGCGTTGCTTTTCGACCGTCAGATCAAACGCCTTAACGAAGAAGAATACCGTGAACTCTTTTCGTATCAGATTCAGACGCATCGCAACGAGTTCAGATTTCTTTCGAAAGTCATGAACCGGGTTGCCGGCGGTGCCAAGATCAGCTACTCAGACCCGCGCTATCACAAGGCGGTACAGAGCAAGGTCGTGATCAGGCTCGACACCACCCGCGGTAAGTTCGAATTCGTCGTCTACTGCCGCTTTAACAATGAGCGCTGGTTCATCTATGATTACGTTCTCAACGGTCAGAGGCTGACGTCGATTTTTAAAGATGCTCTGCGCGGCGTCGGCGTCGATAATTATATGTCTTTTCTCAGGCCATTCTATGCCGAGCGCCGTGGATTCAGGCCGATACGCAACCGTGATTACGAATTCGGATTTCTTGTGCCCAGCGATTTTCAGATCAAAGAAAATGTCAGCGAGGCTCTGCTCGCTTCGGTAGGGGCCTTCGAGGGCCAGTTCCTGCTGCATGTGCAGGCAGCCACTTATGATGAACCTCAGAATCTGGCTCAGG
>CAZMWO010000103.1:7660-9707 GCA_964569565.1 uncultured bacterium
TCTCAAAAAACTTCAGAAGGATTACAAGGAACTCAAGGCGATCAAAGAAAGTCTGATGCCTTTCAGCCCGCGTCTGTTCGACCAGTGGAAATCAGAACTTGCCGGCGTCGAAATCGGCAACGTGCTGTTTCACTTTCTCAAAGGCGATAAGCGGCTGTATACGCACATGGTTCTCATCCCGCTCGGCCGCAAGTTGGTAGTGCTGAACTTCTATCACAGCAGTCTCGAATTGCTCAAGCACATGACCAATATTCGTGAACGCATCATGGAAACCCTGACACTGCCAAAAATTGAAGCTATCGGCGGTATCATGCCCGGCGAAATTCCTGATGAGCTGACGATTTCGTCGGCCAGCGATTTTGGTGAAATAGACTCTTACCAGGAACCGGCATTCGAAAGTAGCAGTGATGAGATAACCATCAATCCGACCGAAGACTCCTCTGGCTGGACAACATCAGTCAGCACAGAGCTGCCGCCGCCTGACGGCAGTGAGCCCGACATGCTGCAGCCAGATTCTTTCGGTTATGATGATTACCCCGAACCGCCACCACCACCTGCTGACGGTGATGAAATGGCGCAACCTGATGAAATGTCACAGCCCGATGAAATGTCACAGCCTGATGAAGACGCGACTTCGCCTGATTTCTATAACGATGGCAGTGACGACACCGATGACGTTCCGCCACCGCCGCCGCCGCCCGATGGCAGCTACGGCGACGGCACCAGTTTTGGTGACGATGATGACGATTATTCAGGTGGGGGCGGCGAAGTTTCTTTCTGAAGCTACCTTAGCACATCAACTCTGAGCATGAACCGGCGGTCGATCTGGCCGCCGGTTTTCTTATAGCTGATGCCATTGTGCGATCTGATCTCGACGCTGTGCGCATCGTTGCCAGTGCTCTGCCCAAGTCCGCCCAGACTGAACCATTCGCCGGCTCTGGTTTCGACTTCAGTTAACAGCACTTCAGAAACGCCGCCGTTGTCCTGGGCATACCAGACCTGCACCATAACGCGTTCTTTGTCGACGAGGTGCCCCGAGACCTTTAAACCGTGTGACGTTGTCATTACGACTGTTTCCGGGCCATACCAGCCGGGAAGCGAATATATCTGCACCAGCTCGTCTGTAAGTGACGCTTTCGAAAATTCCATGGCGACGATAGTGCGCATACTGGAAGTAATGCTGGACGATCGTGACGTCTCAGCCCGTATGCGTTGCCGGTAGCCAATTACCTGTGATTTTTCGCCAGTCTGTGAATCGCTTTGTATGCTGAATCTCAACGTGGCCGGCCGGCGGTCGAGCACTGCCGCCAGTTTGGCGATTTCTTCCATTTCGTATTTGTCTGAGGCATTGATGGCAATGCCATTGACCGAGGGAACAGGAATAGCGCTCACCCGGCCGCCAAAAAGCGCTTCGACGGTGCGGGCAACCGAGTGCGGGTCAGCATATTTAAGGCGAATCAGCTGTATTTCGGCGGCTCCTGCCACTGTTGTAAGAAGCATCAGAACCATTACCAGTATTCTGCTGTTTATTCTCATACCCTGATTTTACACGAAAACCCAACCGAGCGGCAGAGTGTACATGCCGCAATTATCAATTTCAGACAAGATACGCAGAAACCGCCGCTTACAATCTTTACAGATGCCTCGCGATGGCGAATTTATGCTTTAAGGTATTGAACTGCTTTCTAACCCTGTGTTGGCGTGAGCGTCTCGTAGTAGAGCTTTTCGAGACGTTCAAGAACGCTGGTGAGGGAATAATAATCCTCGACCTTTCTGCGACCTTTATCGATCATTTCACGTCGTAACTGATCGTTTTCGAGATATTGCACAACTGCTTCGGCTATTGGCGCCGATTCGCACGGCGGCACGAGCAGACCACATTCGCCCTGGCTGAGTATTTCGGGCGGGCCGCCCCTGTTGGTCGAAATAACGGGAATTTTCATCGCCATAGCTTCGATCAGAACCTTGCCGAAGCTTTCTTTGTAGGAAGGCATGATGAAAATATCGAGCGCCCGCAATACGGCTGGTACATCTGATTTGAAGCCGG
>CAZMWO010000104.1:0-9680 GCA_964569565.1 uncultured bacterium
ACCTATTTCAATCCGGTCGACAGCGATGAAGATTTCAGCAGCGGTTTCATCACCAGAGACAACGGCAGCAATCTGCATACGGCCAGAAGAGTTGTAGTCAGCAGCGAAAGGAAGGTTGTATTCTCTTACCTCGCCATATTTGCCGAGACTTCACAGATATTCAAAGAAGCCTGCCACGAAGTTACCGGTCAGAACCGTTTTTCAGAATTCGATCTGCGCTTCGTTTTAAAGCCGGCGAATGCTTTTCCGTTTCTAATCGAGAACAGAGATTCCAGCCTGAGCCTCTATGCCCCTGTCAGTTTCGGAAAACTCAACGCTGGAGCGCATGAGAGAGGCAATTTAATCGACAAACTGATCGAACAGGGCAAACTTACCCGAAGGCCTGCACAATATCCGCATCTCGTTCTGTCTTCGCCGCCATTGCAGGAAATGGTCGGCAAACGCTATGCTCACGCAAGAATGCTGGTCTTTCTGGTTTTATGCGCATCACTGCTTGCATTGAAGCATTTTCAGCAGACGGGTATGCTCGACCTCAGAATAAGAGTGCGCCTGTTTGCAGCTGTATTTCTGGCAACCATACTGCCGGCAACGGCTTTCATGTTTTCAGCCTATCGTCACAACCGCCAGCAGACAGAACTACGCCAGACCGCTCTCATCGAAGAAATGAAAGCCAGACTCAAGTTGTTCGAACTAAACATCAGATCTCAGGATGAGATACTCAATCAAATAGCTTTTGCGCTTGTAAACGAACTCAAACGCAATATTGATATGCCTGACGAAGTCATCAGCGAAATTCTCAACCGACATGCAAAAATTAATTTTGTCGGAGCCATGCTGATCAGAAACAACGGCCTGAGCCTCGAAATAGTCGATCAAAATTCGACCACACTGCGCAACAACCCTGAGCAGCTCACGTTTTCGCGCGATATCTATTTTGCTTCGATGATAAAATTTTTCGACTATCTCGGCCTGATACTAGAAAATTTCTACAACAAACTCGAAAGCACTCCGAACGGCCGAAAACTGAAGGCGCTGTCAGCCATTTTCACCTCTGAAGACGTCGAAAATTTCTGCAGCTACGAAGGCTCATCTCAGACGACAAAAAAGGATTCGGCAACGCTTCGCTTCAGCAACTTCAAGATCATTCCGCATGGCAACAAAAAAGGAGCCGGCGCAGCAGTTCTGCTGCTTGTGCAGGATATCAGAGAAATCGTCGACACGATCCTCGCCGATCAGCTGGCAAGTTGGTCTTTCTACGAGCAGTCGACCAGCGAAGGGCAAATTCGCAACACTTTGGCAGGCACCTTCGATCTCGAAGCCAGTTCGATCGACCTCTCGCGCATCTGGCCGGCTGGAGCGAATCTCGACGACAGCCAGAAAAGCCTGATTGAAGAAATCGCCAACGGCAAAGCCCAGACCAGTCGTATAATCAGCCAACCGGGCGCCCCCACGGTTGCGATGGTCGCAACCAAAATCGGCGCTTATCCTCTCATTGCCATCTCGCGCTGCACCATGCAGAAACTCAACACCGACAACAGCCATACCGACCTTTTTCTGCTGGCAAGTTTTGCTTATCTCATGCTTATTCTGATGATACTGGTCAGCCTGCTCGACGAACTGTTTGCTACCCCGATCAAGCGTCTTCTGCAGGCCGTCAGGCTGACAGAAAGGGGTCACGAGGTAGAAATTGCCAACAGTTCTGACAATGAACTGGCGCAGCTGACAGGCGAATTCAACCAGATGAACCGAAACCTCAAAGAACGTGAGCGTCTGGCCAGATTTATCTCACATGAAGCGGCCACGACAATTTCGCTCGAAAGCAGGGAGTTTTCTGATATACCACCATGCCGGGAAAAG
Source organism: uncultured bacterium (assembly GCA_964569565.1). GTDB lineage: Bacteria > Muiribacteriota > Ozemobacteria > Ozemobacterales > Ozemobacteraceae > Rifleibacterium. Next base: position 1,858 of record CAZMWO010000104.1, read on the forward strand.
CGCAGCATACTGTTCATGCACATACGTGGCTTCGGCGAACTCAGCGACAGACTCAGCCCTGAACAACTGATCATCCTGCTCAACCGGTTTTTCCCCTTTGCAGAAAAATCGATAACTGAAGCCGGAGGGCAGATCGACAAATATATCGCCGATGCGGTAATGGCTGTTTTTTCAGAACTGGAGAACGCGCAACCGGCTGAAGTCAGGGCATGCAAGGCGGCGCAGGCCATTCGCAAAGGAATTTCTGAATTGAATGATTCGCTGATGGCCGAAGGTCTGCCCTGTATAACTCTGGGCGCCGGCATAGCCAGCGGCGAGGTGATATCTGGCAGAATAGGTGCGACCAGCGGTCGGCGCGATTATACCGTGATTGGCGACAGAGTAAACCTTGCCGCCAGACTCGAAACCATGTCGCATTTTTCCGGACAGACAGGAATTCTTGTCGATGAGCAGACAAAACACGTGGCAGCGGCCGCATTTTCCTTTAAAAACCACGGTGAATTGCCGGTAAAAGGCAAAACTTCGCTGGTGCAGGTATATGAGCTGCATGATTGAAAGCAAAGCCGGAAATCCATCGATACGACTTAAAATAGAGCACAGCGTGTTTCTCAGACTGGCGCCGGTTCTGCTCTGGGTTCTGGCGGTGTTTCTGCCTATGCTTATCGGGAGTCGCGTCTACTTCATGTCGTTACAGAAACGACAGCGGGATCTTGCCGCACAATCCCGCCAGCAACTGATGGCTCGAGCCCAGCAGTTGACCTACCGGCTAAAGCCGGAAACCATTGCCAGAAGTTTTTTCACACTCGACGATTACGAATGGCATTTCGTGAATTACCGTTACCAGTCGGTGCGCAACGTCTTTGAGAATCTGCCACTCATCAAGGCACTGCCAGATTTCGAAAAGAATATCGACGCCGAAGTCGCCAGATTCAGCCGGTATCTGCATGACAATTACCGTTTTAAACCCGAGTTTATTCTCGCTCTCGACGAGAATCAGGCGAGTTGCAGCATGCTTGTCTCAAACCGCCTCGGCCTGCCGGTCGATGATATGGCGACACTCAGAGTTGAGCTGACCGAAATGTGCCAGAAGCTTAACGCCAAAGACACCTACGGCCAGCAGATCCCTCGCGAACTTAGATACTACAGGAACTTTCCGGCATTCAACCAGATGGTGGCCGTAGCTCACCCATTCAATACCAGACCTTGGCGCCTCGGCAGCAGATTTTCAGCCAGACTCGACCAGAACATATATCTGGTAACAATGAGCTATCCGGTCAGAAACAAGCGACAGAACTATCTTTTGCTGGGGTTTACCATCGACAATATCCGGCAAAACACCATACTCGATCGCGTCTGCGCTTCACTCAGCGATGAATTTATCAGCCTGCAGACTGGCATTTCGAGCGCGCGCAACCTGCCCTTATTTATCGATCATACAGAAAGGGTCGAACTGTTAACCAGTTTGCCGCCTGCCTTCGAACAGCTTTTCAAAACTCCTGCGACCGGAAAATCAGATAAAAAAACCGTATTTAAACTGACTTCGAGCACAGAAGCTTTCAGTCAAAGACTCAAGCGGGAAGTCGACAGCGCCAATCTCATGCTGCTTGCTGCCGGTTGCCTGAGCCTGCTGATCGCGACCGGCCTGTCAATGGGCCGATTCCGGCTCACAGCCGGACTTGCCAGAATTATCGCAGCAAGCTTCGTCGCCTGTATGGCTTTTCCGCTGACGGCAATCTTCTGGCAGGGACTGCTGCAACACCATTCAAGCGGCGAAAGTGATATTCAAAATACCATGCACAAGATTTCCCGACATATCAGAGAGCTCGATCAAAGCTTTCTCCTGCAAAGCTACCGACGCATGCTGCTGTTTAAATTTGTCGCGGACAGTTTTGAGCGACTTCCCATACCTGCGTGGGGACGTTTGGCCAGGCTGATTTTTTCAGATCAGGCAGAAGGCCGTTTTTCGGACCATATCAGTACATATTATCTTTATGATTCGCTCGATCGCGAATTCTACCGGGGTCAGGTAAAACCGAGAATCAGGCACTGAGCGAAATGTCCCGCCTGTTCGTCGGAGTTTCGCGCAAGCTGATGATGCAGATTGGTGCAATGTCAGAATTAAGCGAAAAAGATCGTACAAGGATCGGCCAGATTGCTGATTTTGCTTCTGGCCTGATGGAACAACTGCTTCGGCCGAAACTGTTGAACCAGATATACAAAACGCAGGGCGAACTGTTTATGAGTGACTTCATGGCCAGACGTTCACTTCTCGGCAGTCATTTTTTGCGCTCAGCCGAAAAAATAACCGGTTTCCTGATCTTTGTGACCGAAAGCTCTCTGCTGATGGAACGCATCAGCGAAATGCAACGGCAGAACCTTTTTCCGAACAGGCTGACCGTCGACGATTACCGGATCGATCTGGGATTTTACCCGATCGACGATTATGCCGAACGCAGCCTCAACAACCGCATTGTCCATGAAGATGATAAAATCACGCATCGTACCGACAGTCTCAAGGAAATTGCCAATGCACTTTATGCAGGCGCTGATTTCAATCAGATAAACAATCTTCATCTGAACGATCCGCATCTGATTGTTACCGACAGAATTTTCAACAACAATGTATTCGTTTTTGCCATGGCGAAGCCGCTGCGAAGTCCCTATCGTATGCCATGGTCGCTGCTGGCATTGTCGCTGCTCGCCATCATAAGCTGTCTGGCTCTGGCCGGCGGCGTAGCAAAAATGCTTCTGCTGCAGATTCCACCATTTCTTGCGGCCATGCGCGAGATCGAAAACGATCGCTATGACTGGCAACTCAATCTGGCCGGCTCAGACGAGTTTTCTGAGCTGGCTGGCTCGATAAATTCAATGCGGATAAGCCTGCTCGAGCGCCGCAAGATGATGCAGCTGGTATCAGCCAGTGCCATCGAAGCTGCCCGCTCAGATCTTGAGCAGCAGAGCACTGCCCGGCGCCGCGATGCCGCCATTCTTTTCTGCGATATCAGAAACTTCACGACAATCAGCGAAAGCTGTTCTGCCGAAGAAGTAGTCGAAATGCTCAACAGCTATTTTTCGCAGATGTGCCCGATCATCGAGCAACACGGAGGTTTTGTCGACAAGCTCATCGGAGATGCCATTCAGGCCGTATTTTATGGTGATGCAGGAATCAGCCTGCCAAGGGCAGCCCGGGCGGCACTGCAGATGCGACAGAGTCTGGCTGAATTCAATGCCGGGCGCGGAGCAAAAGGGCTCTTTACCATTGACAACGGCATTGGCCTGGCATCTGGCGCTGTAGTGACCGGCCTTGTCGGCTCGCAGACAGGCAAACTCGATGCCGCCCTGCTCGGGAAAATTCTGCACAAAGCGCAGATACTCGAGTCAAAAAGCCGGCATGCTACCACCACAAAAATTCTGATTGACCGCGAAAGCTTGTATAATGCCGGCGACATGTTAAGTGTCAGAACGATTCCGGATCCTTCGGCGGCCAATGCTGAAACCGAACGGGATTTGCTGGAACTTATCGCAATAAAAACCAATGCAGAGTGATACAGCATTCAAGCAAACGCTTAAACCTGCCGGGATTTTCAAGCCATGCGCAAAGTTCTGATCGACTTCAACCGGCAAAGGCAGCATGGGTCTACCAGCCGTTATCAGCGCGAGAGCTGAACTGCTGAATGGGAACTATCTGTTCCGATTTTAGCGAAACCTCTGAAGAGGTGACGGTTTGCGGTTACTTGTTCTGCACTTTGAAGACGCCGTCCCAGTCTGGGCCGGGTGGGTTTTCATGCAGTTCGCGACAGCGGCTGAGATACATTTCGGCGGCAGGGTCTTCCTGTAACATTTCGAGAAGTTTTTGAAATTTTTCGTAAGATTCGCGCCAGTTACGGTCGAGATAGCTTCTCAAGGCGTCTTCAGACAAGGCCGCAATATTCCGCAGATTTGCTGCATCGGCAACTTCCCTTGAACCCAGCAACTGATATATCTTTACGCTGCCATGGCGCCCCTTAACCGCTACTATATCGAGCGGTCTGAAGATGAATTCATCACCGGCCGCCATGGCAGTCGACTGGCTTACTATTATTTCGGTTTCATACAGCTTGTTGAGTCCTTCGAGGCGGCTGGCAAGATTGACGTTGTCGCCGATGGCGGTGTAATTGAAACGGTCTGAAGAACCAAAATTACCGACCAGTGAAACTCCAGTGTTTATACCGATTCTGGTGGCAAACACCTCTTTGCCTTCACTGCGCCACTTTTCGTTCATCTCTCCGATTGCCCTGATTATCTCAGTCGCGGCCCGACAGGCATGAATGGCCTGCTCTGAACTTGACATCGCAGCGCCCCAGAATGCCATGACCGAATCGCCGATATATTTGTCGATAGTGCCGCCATGGCGATGAATCAGGGCGGCGATACAGTCGAAATATTGCGAAAGCTGCTCCATCAACTGTGCCGGCGAAACTTTTTCAGCGATCAGCGAGAAATTGGAAATATCGGTAAACATCAGGGTAATCTCTTCGGCATGTGCCTCGAGGCGGGCTTCATCATTCCGGTTTACCAGCCCCAGAACTATTTCTGATGGCACATATTTTTTGAAGGCTCCCAGCGCTTTTTTCATCGAGTTCATTGCTTCGCTCATCGCGTAAATCTCAGTAATCGGTGACCTGATGGCGATCTCACCCTCAAAGTCGAGTTTTTGAATCTTTTCGGCTTCATGGGTTATGCGCTTGATCGGGTCAGTAAGCTCACGCGCCAGGGTCGAGGTTAAAAAACCGCCTATAATCAGCAGCCAGAAAGAAAACAGCAAAGTAGTCTCATGGATTCGCGCAATTGGCCCGATGAAATCCTCTTCGGGCACGATAATGCCAAGAATCCAGTCGCGGCCGAAGTTATCGGGAAACGGCCGGAATGAAGCAATGTAACTGTCGCCGCTGTGCTCATAAGTGAAGCGCAGCCTCTTATCTTCAATGTATTTTTCGAGTGCCGCTTTGATCCAGCCGGTCTTGATGCTCTGTTGCAAAGGCGATCGCGGCGCCCTGATGTTATCGACGTCCAGTCCCGACTTTTCGGGATAAGCCAGAATATTGCCCTCGTTGTCAGCGATAAAAGCCAGGCCGGAATCGCCAATTTTGAGGCTTTTAAGGAACTCGGCCAGCTCACCCAGTCTGAAATCGATGCCGACTGCGCCGGCATAGGTTCCATCAGGCCCATAAACCGGATGAGCACAGGTAATACCCGGCACCTGATCGGTAAACAGACGGTATTCACGACTCCAGACGGCCCGGCCCTCAGCTTTGGCCAGAACATACCATGGCCGCTCACGCGGGTCAAAATTGAGAATCGAGCTGCTGCGCGTTGCGATAATCTGCCAGTCGTGGTCGCGGTCGATCTCGATCATGCCGGCAGGGCTGTCAGTTCGCGAAATTATTCGGGTCGAATAAGTGCCATCGGTCATGCGGCGGGCCATAACGAAGTTACCGCCCTCATCACCGAGGTAAACTGCTGAAAACTGCGGGTAGGCATCGAGGGCCTCGAGGCTGATCGTTTCGATCATCTCAGGTGAATTGGCAAACGAATCGCCGCGTTCGATCATACGGCGCAGCAGATGACCGGTCTTGCGGGCCGGATCGAGATGGTTGCTGGTCTGCCTGATAATCGTCTCGGAAATCTGGTACAGCAGCTCATCAGAAGACTGCAGCATGATCTCGGAGTTGCTGCGGTAGCCGTAAATAACGATGCCTGCCACTATCAGCGAAAACAGGGCAAGAAACGAGAAAAAAACGACTACCTGCAGGCGATAGGTTCTGTAGAGATCTCGTTGCATCATTACATCCGTCTGAACTTTTTTGAGATTCTAACACTTTTCTTTCGAGACGACAGCAATTTAAAATACCCTGCTATCTGAGACAAAGAGAAGTTGTTTATAATTTTATGGAAAAGTTATATGATTGAGCCTGATGCCGGAGCGTTTGCGTTTTACCGGTATTCGCTGCAGAATCCTGATTGAACACACTGCAAAAAAACGCGGAGGTAAGGAATGTTAGATAACAAAACCATAGCAGAAGCCATGACGATAAAGCTCGACGCGACACTGCCCGAATACCCTGAGTTCATACCAGGCTTGCGGCGCGCACCAGATCGCGGCTTTACGCTCAACCGCCAGGAAACTGAAACTGCACTGAAAAATGCTTTGCGCTATATCCCCGAAGAACTGCACGAAGCGCTCATCCCGGAATTTCTCGATGAATTGAAAACACGCGGCAGAATCTATGGTTACCGCTTCCGGCCGGCCGGCAAGATTTGCGGAAAGCCCATAAACGAGTATAGAGGCAATTGTACCGAAGGCAAGGCGTTTCAGGTCATGATCGACAACAACCTTGACTTTGCCATCGCCCTTTACCCTTATGAGCTGGTCACCTACGGCGAAACCGGCCAGGTCTGCCAGAACTGGATGCAGTACCGGCTGATCAAAAAGTATCTCGAAGTCATGACCAGCGAGCAGACGCTGGTGGTCATGTCAGGGCATCCGCTCGGGCTGTTCCGTTCGCACCCGTCGGCGCCACGCGTCATCATGAGCCATGGCCTGCTGATCGGTATGTTCGACAATCAGGAAGAATGGCACCGCGCCATGCAGCTCGGCGTCACCAATTACGGCCAGATGACCGCCGGCGGCTGGATGTACATCGGCCCGCAGGGCATAGTTCACGGCACTTTCAACACCATTCTCAACGCCGGACGCATCAAACTCGGCATAAAACCTGATGAAGACCTGACCGGGCACATGTTCGTATCATCGGGACTTGGCGGCATGAGCGGCGCGCAACCCAAAGCGGTCGAAATCGCCGGCGGCGTCGGCATTGTGGCCGAAGTCGATGAATCACGCATCAGGACCCGGCATGAGCAGGGCTGGGTTTCGCTTGTCGCTAAGACACCGGCAGAGGCCTTTGCGCTGGCAGACGAGCATATCAAAGCCCGCAAAACTACCTCGATAGCCTTTCACGGCAATATCGTAGACCTGCTCGAATATGCCGTCGATAAAAAGATTCATATCGAACTGCTTTCAGATCAGACTTCATGCCACGCTGTCTACGACGGTGGCTACTGCCCCAAAGGCCTGAGTTTTGCGCAGCGCACCGAAATGATCGCCAAAGAGCCGGCAAAATTCAAAACACTGGTTGATGCTTCGCTAAAAGACCACTTTAAGGCAATCAAGACACTGTCTGAACGTGGCACCTACTTTTTTGACTATGGAAATGCCTTTATGCGCTCGGTATACGACGCCGGCGTCAAGGAAATCTGCGCGAACGGCGAAAACCCGCGCGATGGTTTCATATTCCCGTCTTATGTCGAAGATATCATGGGCCCGATGCTGTTCGACTACGGCTATGGCCCGTTCAGATGGGTCTGCCTGAGTGGCCGCCACGAAGATCTTCAGAAAACCGACAAAGCCGCGATGAACTGCATCGACCCGAATCGCCGCGCCCAGGACCGCGACAACTGGGTATGGATACGCGACGCCGAAAAGAATGCTCTTGTAGTCGGCACCCAGGCCCGAATTCTTTATCAGGACACAGAAGGGCGCGTTAAAATCGCGCTCAAATTCAACGACATGGTGCGCAAAGGTGAGATAGGGCCGGTAATGCTTGGCCGTGACCATCATGACACAGGCGGCACCGATTCCCCTTACCGGGAAACCGCTAATATCAAAGATGGCAGCAATATCACCTCAGAAATGGCAGTTCATTGCTACGCCGGCAACTCTGCCCGCGGCATGAGCCTGATTTCGCTGCACAACGGCGGCGGCGTCGGCATCAGCAAGTCGGTCA
>CAZMWO010000105.1:0-4870 GCA_964569565.1 uncultured bacterium
TGCACGGCATCGAGGTACCTGAGAGCATGCGAAAAACTCTGATCGTGCCGTCACGCGCCGTATCAGAACTGGTGCGACTGCTCGACACCAATGACAGCATACAAATGGGCCTTTACAAGGAACAGCTGGTAATCTGCACCGACCATTTCCAGTTACTCACCAGGCTGGTCGATGGCAAGTTTCCTGACTATAACCGGGTTCTGCCCAAAGAATCCAGTCGCAGCCTCAAAATCGACCGCAAGGACTTTTTACAGGCACTCAAGGCAGTTGCGCCGATTTCCCGGTCCAACAGCGATCTGGTCAACTTCGACGTCAGCCCCAACGAGACCCGCATCTGGGCGAAGGCTCCAGAAAAGGGCACCGCAGAAATGTTCATCAGCACTGAATTGACTGGCGAACCGATCAATATTTCCTTCAACATCAATTTTGTGCTCGATTTCGTCAACAGCGTCAGCGATGCCCAGATAATACTGGACATGACGACTCCCAACTACCCGGGCTTGCTCAAGACCGGCAACCCCGAATCCGAATTCAAATACGTAATAATGCCAATGTCTTACTGACAAGGAAGCAGGATAAAATGAGCCGACAAGACCTCAGCCGCATTCGCCTCGACATCGCCAGCGAGAAGTCAGAGATCCGCAAAAACGCGCTAGCCGAAATCAGGAACTGGAAGCCGGCAGAAGCGCTTCCCATACTGGCCGAGACTATCGACCGCAAAAACGATGATGTACTGCTCGACATCAGCAAGGCAATGCTCTCGTTCAAAGACGACGCACTGCCCTATCTGGTCAAGGCACTGACCTCTGACAACTGGTCGATGCGGCGCTCGGCATCGTTCATTCTCGGCAAACTCGGTGCGAATTCGCTCAAGAAACTCATGGAAATGATTCCTGAAAATGAGGAAGACGTTGACTACTGGATGGTGCAGACCCTCGGCAACATGGGCGGTGAGGCCGTTCAGTATCTGGTCAGGGTATTCAAGCACTCGAACGAAAAGATCAGACTGGCAGCCATAAGAGCGGCTCAGAACGTTAATGACCCGCGCATGGTTGTATCTCTTCTGCATCTGCTGGAAGAGCAGAACTGGCCGGTTCGCAAAGCCGCCTACGACAGCCTTGAACGTTTGTATGCAAGAAACCTGCCGGCAGTCGTTGAAGCACTCGACAAAAGCTCAGACGAAGCCAAATACTGGATAATCAAACTGCTGGCCCAGCAGGCTAACCCCGAACTGACAGCAAAATTTGCCAAAATCGTCGATACCGGCCCGATGGAATCGAAGCTGGAAGCAATCAAGGCCCTGAGCATGATAGAAAACAACGAGGCACACCGCATTCTCGTCGGATACCTCGCGCACAAATCCTGGATCATTCGCAAAACGGCCGCTGACGCGATTTATTCGCAGGGACTCGGCGCCTCAGATGAACTGATATCAGCCATCAACGGCTCCAACGTCGATGCCCGCTACTGGTCGGTCAAACTGCTCGGCCAGTCGAAAGAGCCCCGGATCTTTGAAGAAATCGTTAAATGCCTGCAGGACACACATGCCTCTGTGCGTTCGGCCGCCAGCCAGGCGCTCGGCGCTCTTGGCGACAAACGCGCCCTTGCCCCGCTGATGACTATGCTCAACGACGAAGCAGAAGAAGTAAGAACCTCGGCAATTCTGGCGCTCAGCCAGATCGGCGAACGCGACGAAGCTCCAACAAAGTCGGCACTGCCGGCCCATGTTCGTCAGGAAAACATGCTGCCCTGCGTTCATTGTGGCAAAATGGTCGGTCGCAACTTCACCTTCTGCCCATTCTGTCTCGGCCATCTCAGGCACGCCTGCCGCAACTGCGGCCGCGCCGTCGATTCCAAGTGGAAAGGCTGTCCTGACTGCGGAACTCCTATTTAGCCCGTTTTTTCCCGCACCGCGCTCTGACAAAAGTGGCCGCACCAGCCGGCGCGGCCACACATAGGGGATTAGAGATCGGAGGGAGAAACATTCAGAGAGAGGCATACAAGACTATTGAATCAACTCGCCGCAAGGCGGGTTTTTTCTTTTTCCATAATCTTTGACTGTGGTATGCTGGAAAAGGTTCCAGAAAGTGGGAAAAAACATTGAGAAACAAAACAAAAATTTTGCTTTTTCTGCTTTTATGTGCCCTTTTCATCGCAGAATCAGCTTTTGCTGACCCGATAAAAAAAGAAATCAAAATCGGGATACTGAAAAAAGACAGTATCGGTGGCTGGGATTACGAATGGCAGGAAACCATCGATTTTCTCAACCATCAGGTCAAAGACCATGAATTCGAAATGGTCATGCTGTCCTGGTCTGAACTCAAGCAGGCGGTCGGCAGCGGCAAGGTCGACTTCGTCGTGGCCAGCCCGGTTTTTAACGTCGAACTCGGCATGGAAGGGCAGCTCACAGTCATCGCCACCCTGCGCCGCGAAAGCGAAAAGATCGAGGCATTCGACAACCTGTTCGGCTCGGTGATCTTCTGGCGGGCCGACAGCAAAGAAATAAAATCGCTGTGGGATATAAGAAATAAAACAATCGCAGCCGGGCCGGTCAATTCTATCGGCGGCTGGCTGGCTCCTGCCCGCGAATTTGCCGAGAGAGGCATCGACCTGCGCAAAGCTGCCCGTGAAGTTTTTCATTACATAGATACCACCAGAATTATCGACGAAGTGCTCAAAGGTCATGCCGACTTCGGCATCTGCCGCACTTCGAGCCTTGAGCTGCTGGCCGCTGCCGGCAAATTCAAAATGTCCGACATCATCTACAGTCGCGAGCTTTATCTGCACACTGAAGATCTGCCTTTTGCCTGTTCGACCAGGCTCTACCCGGAATGGTCTTTTGCCAGAGCAGCCCATACGCCGGCCAATCTTGTGGAAAAGGTGACGCTCAACCTTCTGCGCATGTCGAATGTCGACGAGCCAAAGAAGATCACGTGGGAGTTCCCGGCCAATTATTCGCAGGTTCACCTGTTGATGCAAACACTCAACCTGGAGCCTTTCCGCAGTGAAAATTCGCTGATCGATCTTGTGATAAAGCGCATGCGAAGATGGCTGACCGGTCTTATCATTACGTTGCTGCTGCTGGGCGGGCTGGTATTTTATCTGCTCAGACTAAATTTCAGGCTGCATAACGTAACTCAGGAACTCAACAGCCAGCGGGCTTTTCTCAGACACCTGGTCGATTCACTGCCCGACATGATCTTTGTCAAAAACAACGCCGGGCGTTACCTGATGTGCAACCATTCTTTTGCCAGTGCTTTTAAATTCAATGCCGAAGAAATCAGCGGCAGATCAGACAACGAGATTTTCGGCGCTACGCCACCTTTTCTCGATATAGCCAACCCGCCCGGCGACCGCTCAACTATTCAGAAAGTAGTCAGAGAGATGGAAATCGCCGGCGCCAATACGATTTTCGGCGAAATCATCAAAGTTACCTGTCCGTTGCATGGCCTGCAGGAACCGGTAACCATAGGCATTATCAGAGATATCTCGGTCAACTATCGGGCAAGGCAACTGCAGGAACAACGTGAAAAACTGATTTCAGGCATTGCCGAAGCGGCCCACCTTATCGTCGGCGCCGAGTCATCTGTCGAAAAGTCTATGCCGGCAGCGCTTGACGCGATAGCCAAGGCGGTAGGAGCCGATCGTATCGGCATGATACGGCACGAAAACTTTGCTGAACGGCCGGAAGAAATGAAGCCGGTTTTTAAGTGTTTTTCCTGCCACTGCCGCAGCCAGCACCAGTGCCACCGCGACACCGCGAACATGATCGAAAACATTATCAGAGAGCATTATTCGCGCCTGCTGGCAGGTAACTGCATCGGTCGCAGCACGACCGAATTTTCCGGCCCGATTATCGCAGAGCTTGTCAGAATGGGTATCAAATCACTGCTGATAATACCGGTTTTTGTCCACAAAAAGTTCTGGGGCTGTCTTGAAGTGCATATTCTAAGCGGCAGCCGCAACTGGCTCGATTTTGAACTGGCTGCCCTCGAACTTGCCGCCGAAATTTTCGGCTCGATGATCGAACGCAGCAATGACTTTGTGCAGCTGGTGAACTACCGTGACCGCCTGAAGCTGGCGCTCGACTCAGCCGGTCTCTATCTGTGGGAATACGATTTCGAAAACGCCGAAAACATGACGCCCGACGACCTTTATCTCAATCTCGGTTATCTCGGGCGCGAACAGATTGAAGAGAAGCGACGACTCGGCTTCGATATACTTCACGAAGATGACCGCCATCTGATCCGCAACATCGCTGATGCCGAGAACTGCCAGTTCGAAGTACGGCTGCTGGGACAAAACGGCAAATATGCCTGGCATTCATTTATCGGCCGCAACTATTTTGACGCCAGCCATGTGCATCTGCGCATCATCGGCTTTTTCAGAAACACCAGTGTTGAACATCTGCGCGACATGGCTCTACGCATGGAAGAAGGGCGCAACGTTCACGCTCTGACCGCTGCCCATGCCGCCAGCTGGGAATATGTGCCGGAAGAACGCAGATTCTACTGGTCACGCCACATAAAACAACTGCTCGGCTACAACCCAGAGATTTTCTCGCCCAATATCCAGTCGGTTTATCAGGTTATCCACCCCGACGACCTGCCGGCCGCCAAAGAAGCGGTTCGCAAATTTCTGGTAGCGGGCAGCGAACTGCGCTTCGACTGCCGCCTGCGCCATTTCGACGGATCCTATTCATGGTTCGTCAACATCGGCACTCAGGTTGAAGACCCTGAACTCGCCGATTACCGCTATTACGGCATCATAATCGACATCTCAGAAACTCGACGTCTGCAGGAAAACCTCACCGAAGCACGCAATCGTGCCCTGCTCGCCAGCAAGGCCAAGAGCGAATTCCTTGCCAACA